>QKDP01000204.1 GCA_003252055.1 Desulfobacter postgatei
TCGTTCCGCATCCTTAATGGGGGCCTGTTTTTTACCGCAGAGGCTAACCGGAACGACTCCTGCGGCCCGGATCAGTTCCCCCGGGGCATAGATGCAGTAAATGCCGGCAATTTTCCCCCCCTGTTCCTGCCAAGCGTCCAAGTCTGCAATACTCTGCTCGGAAAAGGCCCGGAAGGGTTCAATATATGTATCCAATTTTTCGGGGGTCATGGCTGTCATGGCTGCCTACCTCCATTTCAAGGTTTGCACAATCAAGGCGTTAAATTTGAAATAATATAAGGAATGTCTGAGGAAGTCAAAAAGGTAATTTGAATACACTTTCTTTGGGGCATTAAAATCCTGATTAAGGCAGTTTTTTTAAAAAAGCATTATCATTTGGCAGGATCTGAAAAAGAGCATATTCCCCCTTCAGTACAGCTGCGGTCACAACACAATCCTATCATCAATGCCGCTTGCCGGAACTTTGTATAAATAATTTGTTCCGGAAAACACCACACAGGCCCGGTGCCGCCCATCCTCTTCCCGGCTGGTATAAGACCAGCCAAGCCTGTCGCACAACTGCCGGGTCAGCTGCAGACCCAGTCCGAACCCGAGATCTTTGACCGTATTGTCATCCCCGGGGAAGTCATTGATAATCTGAACACACGTTTCGGTCTGAATAATCCGGACCTGACCGCGCCAGGTATGCTGAAACGCATTACGAATCAAATTCCCTGTTACAATGCGGGCAGGCACCTGGGCCAGGGTCATCACTGCAGGCACTGTATCCAGAATAACTTCCACATCCTTGTCCCTGATCAGATACCCCGCCTCTTCGGCCAAATACTGAACAAGTTGTTCCAAATTTATATCCGCAACCGGCAGCGGGACCTGTTCATCCTGTCCTAGCCACAAAAGGGTCTGGGTCAGGTGCTTCATGGTGAGACTGGCCCTGTCTATGCGGTCAATGATTTTGTTTTTCTGCTGGGCCCGGCGCGCAATTTTATTCGGATCTGTGCCGGTCATATCTGTATCAGTGAAATCAAGGGCACTTTCATTCAATCTCTTAAGCAGTTCAAAATTATTTCTGATTACACTGATGGGGGTGCGAAGCTCATGGCTGGCGTGGCGCAGAAACTTGTGTTCCCTGTCCAGACTGTCCTGGACAGATGACAGACTTTCCTGGATTAGCCGGGCCAGCTCATTGAGTTCAGGATAAATGAAATCAGGGGCCGGCGCTTTAAGCCGGTCCGCATCCAGTCCATGGGCCCACCAGCCCAGGGACTTTACCGGACGCTCCACCCGTTTCAAAAGCATCCAGACCAACGCGGCAATACCAAGTGCTGTCAACAAACTGATACCAAGCAGTATGAGCAGATTGTCTTTGCCTTTATTCCCGATCAGCGGGGAAACTTTGTCAGAGGAAGCCAGATGCACGACATAATATATATCACTGCCGATCTGAACAGACATGGCAAAAACAACCCCCCTGGGCTTGCCAAACCATGCACTGTCCTTGCAGACCAAAAGCTTCCCAGGCGTTAGGGGGCAATCCATAAGTTTTTTTATGTTTTCCGGCATCTGCCGCCACTGTCTTGCAATCATGAAACCGCTGAAACGCGTCAGGCTGCCCCGCTGATTTCCGGGTGTGGCTTTAATATAACTTTCCAGAACATGGACCATATTACCGGCAATAATGTTATCCATGCCTTTGAAAAAAAACTTCACACTTAACACAGAGTATCCAATAATCAGAACCGCGGCCATGAGTAAAAAAGACAGGACTACAAACCATTTAAGACTGATGGGCTTCTTCATTTTTAATCACCTTCCTTTACGGAAAACCCGCGCCCGGGAATGGTATGGATCAAGGGCCGGTCAAAGCCATCGTCCACTGCTTTTCGCAAATGATGCAAATGCACCTTAAGACTGTTGCTGTCCGGGGGATCATCCCCCCACACGGCATCAATAAGCTTTTGTTTGGCTACGGTTTCAGGGGCAGCGCGCAACAGGGTCTCTAAAATCTGCCAGGCGGTGGGGGACAGTTTGATCTTCTGCCTTGCACGGGTAACTGTGTATTCTTTAAGGTTCATTTCAAGATCTGCATACCGCAAAAGCTGAACCTGCCCGGATCTGCGCCGGGCCAGGGCATGGATTCTCACCACCAGTTCCCGAAGCTCAAAGGGTTTAACCAAATAATCGTCTGTACCGGACTCAAAACCTGCCACCTTGTCATCAAGCTGGTCCCGGGCCGTGAGCATGAGCACCGGGGTGTCATTGCCGGTGGAACGTAGCCCCTGGCAAAGGGTCAGACCGTCAAGCCGGGGCAGATTGATATCCAGCAGCAGCACATCATAGCTTTTATCCTTTAAAAGGGTTAGGCCTGCCATCCCGTTGCTGGCGTAATCGCAGGAGATGGACTCAATGGACAGATAATCAATCACGGTTTCGGCCAGATCAAAATCATCTTCCACTAAAAGCACGTTCAACACGTCTTTTTCCTTTCAGCAAACGGGTTTAGCCACCACCGGAACCACGTTAAGAACCGGATGACATCATGGTGAACCACCAGAAGCACCGGGATTAAAATCAAAGTGATCACCGTGGCAAACATAATTCCATATGCCAGAGATACGGCCGCCGGAATCAGAAACTGGGCCTGATGCGAGGTTTCATACAATAGAGGCAAAAGCCCTGCCACCGTAGTAAAAGAAGTCAAAAGAACCGCTCTTAAACGGCTTTTTCCGGCCCAGCTCACCGTTTCAAGCAACGAGGTGTCGCTGTGTCGCCGAAGATCATTAAAGGTGGAAACCAAAAGCAAACTGTCATTGACCACCACACCGGCAAGGGCAATTATACCATTAAGAGATAAAATTCCCAGGGTGAGATCGTTCATCCAGTGTCCCAGCACCGCCCCCACAATGCCGAAGGGGATAGCCGTCATGATTAAAATGGGCTGGATATAGGACTTTAACGGAATGGCCAGCAAAAAATAAATAATAAACAGGGCCAGAATAAACATATTCACCATGGAGGTTTCTGTTTCAGCCTGTTCCTCTGCCTCACCGGAGAAATCAATGTCCAGACTGGGGTATTGCTGTTTGAGCTTGGGCACCAGCTGCTTTTGAAGCTGTGCCACCAGTTCCGTGGAGGACATGATATCCTTGTCCACGTCTGCTGAAACGTAAACGGCCCGTTTGCCGTCAATGCGCGTGATGGTGTCCCGGGTGTACCCGTAAGTGATTTTGGCCACGCTGGGCAGGGGCACCACAGTGCCGTCAGAAGTTCTGACATCGGCATTGAGGACATCGGTGACACTTTTTCTGGCC
>QKDP01000187.1 GCA_003252055.1 Desulfobacter postgatei
AGTCGCTCTATACGCCCCTCAATCCCCTGGATATCTGCCAGATTCTCTGCCATGTTCCGGTATTGCTCAAATACAGAGTCAAGACTGCCCCCATATTTGCGCTTGAGTCTGGCGATCTGATCCAGGCGCCGGTCCACCTGGTCCAGGGACTGGGGGTCCAGATCAATGCCTGCGGCAAAGGTTCTGAACTCTGACACCAGATCCTGGAGCTCATAGGATATTTCGTCCAGGCGCCGGGTCAGGGCGCCAAGCTTTTCATCGCTCCCGCAGAACCGGCCAAACCGGGCAGACATACCTGAAATCTGATCCAGCACCGAGCCTTCCCGGTCATATAAATTATGCACCGCACCGTTTACTGTTTCAAAAATCTGGGCGGCATTCTGCAGCTGGTCACGTTTTAAAATCAGTTCTTCATCCTCACCGGGCTGGATATTGGCGGTTTCAATCTCATCCACCTGAAATTGGAGAAGTGCCAGTTCTTTTTCAGCCGTTTCCTTTCCGGCCTTTAAACCGGCGATCTCTTTTTTCAAAGGAACAATCTGCCGGTACAGCCCTGCCACATCTTTTCTTAAGTCAAGAGTCTGGGCAAATTCGTCCAGGATATCCAGGTGCTGATCTTCTTTGAGCAGTCCCTGGTGGGCATGCTGACTGGACACACCGGCCAGATTTTCAGTCACCTGTTTTAAAAAATCCAGGGTGATCTGGCGGGAGTTGATATAAATTTTGCTTTTTCCTTCAGCAGATACCACCCGCCTGATGATCAGGCTGTCTTCAATATCCATATCCTGGTCTGCCATGAGCCGGGCAGCATGGGAATCAGGGGCAATGCCAAACACCGCTTCCAGTTCGGCATTGTCCTTTCCGGTACGCACCACGTCCGCCGATGCCCGTGATCCCAAAAGCAGGTTTACGGCCTGGATGATAATTGATTTTCCTGCCCCGGTTTCCCCTGTCAGCACGGAAAGGCCGGGACCGAATTCAATGCGCAGATCCTCAATAATCGCAAAGTTTTTTATGGCCAGGGCGTGCAGCATAGAATCTCCTTGCCGAAGAAATTCAGTTAAGCATGCGGGATTCAGGATTTCGGGGAACCGGATGAGGCATCTTGGGGCGGATCCAGATTCTTTTTCACGGTATCATTAACGGTCTTGTAAACATCCTTGAAAGATTCATGGACGTTGGAAGGCGACAGCCGGCCCATCTCAATGAACTTGACTATAATTTCCTTGGTGACTCTGAGTATGTGTTCGTCAACAGATTTCATAAGAAGCTGAATACCAGAACCGTTTGATAAGGTCAATATTTGACCTGAATTTGTGTTGCCATGTGTTCGTAAATGCTTATAATACAATTTTCTTTTTAACTTTTCAGTGTAAAGGCAACGTTGCATAATGAACGAGAACTCCATGGCCCATAACGACATCCACATTCTTGAGCGGGACGGCAAACAGATCATTCTTATCGGAACAGCCCATGTATCCCAACACAGCGCTCAACTGGTTTCGGACACCATAGAATCGGAACAGCCTGATACCGTATGTGTGGAGTTGTGCAACAACCGCCTGGCGGCCATCCGGGATAAAGACGGATGGCAGAACATGGATATTGTAAAAATCATCAAGGAAAAGAAAGCTCTGATGCTGTTTATAAATCTCTTGCTGGCCTCTTTCCAGAAAAAAATAGCCGATAAATTCGGCATCAAACCCGGCCAGGAGATGATCAACGCCATTGCTGCTGCAGAAAAAACAGGTGCAGCCATTATCCCTGCAGACCGAGAAATTCAGACCACCCTTTCCCGGATATGGCGGGGCATGGGATTCTGGGAAAAAACCAAACTGATATTCGCCATGGTGCTCTCTTTTGGCCAGTCAGATGAGATTGAAGAGAAAGACATTGAAAAGATGAAGCACCAGGACATCCTGCAGTCCCTGCTTTCGGAAATCAAAGAGGATCACCCCATTATTGGAGAAGTGCTGATTAATGAACGGGACCAGTTCCTGGCCGAAAGTATTCGAAGTGCGCCGGGAGACAAAATCGTGGCAGTTGTGGGTGCAGCCCATGTACCTGGAGTTTTAAAATATATTGAACAGAACACCCCCATAGATCTTGCCGCACTCAAAACACTCCCGCCTCCCGGTAAAGTGGGAAAGGTATTGAAATGGCTTATCCCGGGCCTGATCGTCATGCTTTTCATTGCCGGATTTCTCATGGAGGGCAAAGGCGCCGGGACCGACATGATCTGGATCTGGGTACTGGCCAATGGCATTTTTGCCGGTATTGGTGCACTCATCGCCCTGGCCCACCCATACACCATTTTTTCATCCATTGTGGCCGCACCTCTGACATCCCTGAACCCCATGATTGCCGCAGGCTGGGTGGCAGGTCTTGTGGAGGCGTTTTCACGTAAACCCAAGGTGCGTGACCTTGAGGCTATCCCCGAGGATATCACGTCTGTCAAGGGGTTCTGGCGGAATAATGTCACAAGGATTCTGCTGGTGGTGGTGTTCACCAATATAGGTTCCTCCATCGGCACCATGACAGCCCTGCCGTTGATGATCAAACTTTTATCTTGATTGAAATGGCGGCCCTTATCCAATGGATGCCGGTCGGTGTACCGGGCCGTCAACGACGGGAGTGGGCAAATTTCTGGATACAGGCCGGATACAGCTCCCACTCCTTTTCCAGACCCTTTTTTTTTACATCTTCCAGTGTATCACTATCGGCTATCTCAAATGCCTTCTGGCCGATGATGGGGCCTGTGTCTTCCCCGTAATCAATAAAGTGAACCGTGCAACCGCCAATTTTGCACCCGTACCGGAAGGTGTCCCCGTATCCGTCGGTACCGGGGAATGCAGGCAGCAGCGCCGGATGGATATTCATGATCCTGCGGCCCTTGGCTTTGGTATTAATCTGGTCAATAAAATAAGGGGTCAACACCCGCATGAACCCAGCCAGGACCAGCAAATCCATATCATAGGATTCAATATTGTCTAAAAGCTGTCGTTCGGCAATAACCCTGGATTTTATGAAAAACAGGGCTTTTTCATGATCCTTTTCCGCATCTATCAACCGCTGTTTGCCAAGAATCACGTCAAGATCAAAATCTTTGGGAAGCAGGCTGTCAACATCCCGGGCCTTGCGACAATCGGCAATGATCCGGGCATAATCCACCACAAACGTGTCAATACCTGCTTTTTTTGCCCGATCCAGGCCTTTCACCCCGTCAACGTCTGATCCGGTAAAAACAATTTGCGCATCAATGCGCCCCTGAGGTTGGTGCCGCCACCGGATATCAATGTGCCGACTTTTAATTTTTCAGCCATGGTCCTGTTCCTGTTCCTTTCACTATTGGTTGCCGTAACCGTTCTGGGCCCCGCAGTCCGGGCATTCCCAGGTAATTCCGTTGCAGGTCATTCCCCACTGGTTTTCATACATGCAGGACTGACACATGGAAAATCCGCACCGGCACTGCCAGCAGAACATGGCATCGGCACCGCAGCAATGACAGATTTTTGACCGGCTTTGCCGCCGCCGGGACTTCCCGGCTTTAGCCCCTGCCCGGGATTGTTGGGACATAAGACTTCTCCTTTCCTTTAAAAGATAGTATATATGCCGCTAATTAAAGAATAATTCAACAGACAATTTCCTTAGGAAGCTACTATGGCGGCACCAAGCACCATTTATTTAATTGACGGCAGCGCATTTTTATACCGGGCCTTTCATGCTATTCGCAGCCTGTCTACCTCAAAGGGCCATCCGACCAATGCCACATTCGGGTTCACCCGAATCCTGCTTAAACTGCTCAAGGACAAGCAACCCAGGTACGCAGGCGTTTTCTTTGATGTCAAAGGCCCCACCTTTCGCCATAAAATATTTGATGACTATAAAGCCAACCGCCCGCCCATGCCGGAAGAGCTGGTCATCCAAATCCCAGACATCAAAGAAGTTGTCCAGGCATTGAACATCCCCATGATCGAAAAAACCGGATATGAAGCGGATGATCTTGTGGGCACTTACGCCCGCATTGCCCAGGAACAGGGATTCAAGGTGGTCATGGTCACAGGGGACAAAGATTTTATCCAGTTGATCACAGATGACTGCACCCTGTGGGATCCCATGAAGGACACCGTCACCGACCGGGCCAGCGTCAAAGAGGAAATGGGTATTGAACCCGGGCAGTTCATTGACGTGTTAGGCCTTGCCGGAGACACCTCAGACAACATCCCCGGAGTAAAAGGCGTGGGTATGAAAACTGCGATGACACTGATTGCCGAATTCGGTTCCATCAGCAGTATTTACAATAATCTGGACCAGCTGAAAAAAAAGAAAAAACTTCATGAAAACCTGACAACTTCCCAAAAGATAGTCGATTTAAGCCGGGACCTTGCCACCATTGACCAGCATGTGGATGTCAAGCAGCCCCTGGACGATTTTCAACTGCAGGAATTTGACACCCACAGAGCCTTTGAACTGTTCCAGTCACTTGAGTTTAAAACCCTTTCCCTGGAATTTGCTGCAAAAGCAGATAAATCAAAAAAAACATATCAAATGGTCCATACCGTTGCCGATATGGAAAATCTGGCGTCAATGCTTGAAAACAAGGGGGTGTTTGCCCTGGACACAGAGACCACAGCCATTGATCCCATGCGGGCGGATCTTGTGGGCCTGTCCTTTGCATACATGGACAATGTAGGGTTTTATATCCCGGTGGGACACACCGATACAAACGGAATACAGATGCCGAAAAAAGAGGATGTCCTTCGTATTTTCAGGCCCTTGCTTGAGAATCCAGACATCGCCAAAGTGGGCCAGAACATCAAATATGACTTCATTGTTTTGGCCCGGTACGGCATTGAGATCAAGGGCATTGTGTTTGACACCATGATTGCATCCCACCTGCTCAATCCCGGCACCCGGGGCCACAGCCTGGACCGTATTGCCATGAACCTTTTCGGGTACAAAATGGTCTCCTATGAGGAAG
>QKDP01000111.1 GCA_003252055.1 Desulfobacter postgatei
CGGGTTCTCTTCCGGGACAGGGTCAGATAGAAATGCCTGGACAGGTCAAGGTCTTCAACACTCAGGGCATGGAGACGTCCCCGGGCCAGTTCCTCAGCCACGGCAATGGTGGAAAGAATGGAAATGCCCACATTATTAAGAATACCCTGAATGACCGAAACAGAATTGCCCATGGTCACTGCAGGCTCAAACCGTGATACGTCAACCCCCGCTTTTTCCATGCCGGCGATAACGGTTTTCCAGGTACCTGACCCCTGCTCCCTGGCAATGATGGGCTGGGACAGCAACGCCTTGCAGGTCACACTTGCCCTGTCCGCCCATTCATGACCGGTGGGCACGACGAGTTTCATTTCATCTTCAACCAGTTTCTCCTGGACAATGTCGGGATCACTGGTTTTTGCACCCACCACGCCCAGTTCCAGTTCACCGTCTTTGACAGCCCGGGTGATCTGGCCGGTATCCCCGACCGTCAGAAGAATGGATACATCCGGGAAAGCGGCTTTAAATGCCCCCATCATCCTGGGAAGGATATACCCGGCGGGAATGGATGACCCGCCGATGATCAGTTGTCCTTTGGTATGCCCTAAAAAATCCAGCATGGCGGACTGGGTCTCCTGTTTCAACGCCAGTATCCGTTTGGCATATTCATAGAGGAGCGCACCGGCACGGGTAGGCTCGGTCACCTTGCCCAGCCTGTCCAGCAGGCGGCATTGGAAATATGCCTCCAGTTCTTTGATATGGGTGGACACTGTGGGCTGGGATAAATGAATCTGTTCCGAGGCCCTGGAAAAACTTTTCTGCTCAACCACGGAAACAAAAATATGAAGCTGCCACAAGTCCACGTTGATATATCCTCTTACTTAATGCTTATCAGCTCACTGTCCGGGCAAATTTGACAATCTCGAAAACGTCCGACCTTGACTGTTTTAAGAACATAACTCGCTGATATTATTAGTAGTTATTTTCCAATTTTTAACTTTTTGGCAGACCATCAAATTTCTCCTTTACCCTGCGTTCCACGGGCGCGGGAACCATATCGGAGATATCCCCGCCATACCGGGCCACCTCCTTAATGATGGACGATGAGGTAAAAATCCAACGCGATCCTGTCATAAGAAAGACTGACTGCACCTCCCTATTGAGCTTTCTGTTCATCAGCGCCATCTGAAATTCACTTTCAAAATCAGAAAGCGCCCTCATGCCCCGGATAATGGCCACGGCTTGGTTCATTCGGGCATATTCAACAAGAAGCCCGTCAAAAGTCTCCACCTCAATCCTTGCTGTGTCCAGCTCTGCCAATGGATCTTCAAAACATTCCTTGATTATGGAGATACGCTCCTCAGGGGAGAACAACGGTGTTCTTTTAGACGAATTGTTCAGCACCCCCACGATCACATGGTCAAAAATTTCCTGGGCGCGTCTGATGACGTCAAGGTGTCCGTTTGTCAAGGGGTCAAAGGAACCCGGGTAGATGGCAATTTTCCGTTTTGGGATAGTCATACGCATCCTTGTCGTCTGTGGCGGATTTCCGCAAAAATGTAAGAGTTGTCCTTGAGTATTTTTTTTCCAGGTATTTGTCAAGGCTGTTTACGGGATTGTTAAGGCTTTCTTTGGCAGACTGTTCCACAATGATAATTGCCCCGGGTGCAAGGAGTTCTGAAAACCCTGGTTTTCCAAGCACCTGTCTGGGATACCCTTTATTGTACGGGGGATCCATGAAAATCAGATCAAAGGGGTGGTGAAATTCCGGCAAAGGCGCTTTGACAAGATCATAACAGATAATTTGGGCCTGATCGGCCATCCGGCACAATTCAATATTGCGTTTGATAACATTGCAGGCAGACCGGGCCGCATCCACAAACACCGCAGATTGAGCCCCACGGCTCAAGGCTTCAAGTCCCAAGGCCCCGGTACCGGCAAACATGTCCAGCACCCTTTTTCTTCGGATATCAGGACCAAGGATATTGAACAATGCTTCCCTGACCCGGTCCGAGGTGGGACGGATATCCTTTCCCTGAATTTGAACCAGTTTCCTGCCCCGGCAGGCACCACTGATAATACGCATCAGCTATTAGATATTCTTTTTTTAATAAAATCCAGGCTTGTTCCCATCTGTTTGGCAGCGGCCTGGAGATCCCCGTTCAACCGGTCCACCCTGGAACGGATAAATTCCGTTTCAAAGGCTGTTTTTGCCTGGTCCAGTTTTTCCATGGTAAAAATCACGCTGCGCGCTTCACCCGTTTCGGGCAAGGTTTCAATTGCAGGGTTGTAGGGCGCAGGGATATCATTTTCCCCGATAACCTCGTTCTCCACCATAATGGATAAGCGCTCCATCAAATTTTTAAGTTCCCTGACATTTCCCTTCCAATACCATTGTTTTAAAAGCTCAAGTGCCTCTTTGGACAAAATTTTCTTAGGCGCAGATGATTTTTCAGCCAGTTGACTCAGGAAAAAATCCACCAGTATGGGGATGTCATCAATCCTTTCCCTTAAGGCCGGCACATGGATCGGTATGACATTGAGCCTGAAAAACAGGTCTTCCCTGAACCGGCCTGCTTTGATTTCCGCTTCAAGATCTTTGTTGGATGAAGTGACCACACGCACGTCCATGTGCAGGGTACGGCTGGAACCGATGCGCTGAAAGGTTTTGGATTCCAGAGCCCTCAGCATTTTGGCCTGGGTAGTGATGCTCATATCCCCTATTTCATCCAGAAACAGGGTTCCGCCTGCAGCCAGTTCAAATTTGCCTCTGTTTTTTGCTGTGGCCCCTTCAAATGCGCCTTTCTCATGGCCGAACAGTTCGGGTTCCAGGTGCGCTTCGGGTATGGCCGCGCAGTTGATAATGATAAAAGGACCCTCGGGACGTTTACTGAACTGGTGAATGGTACGGGCCACCATCTCCTTGCCCGTGCCGTTTTCACCCGTGATCAGGATGGAGGTATCTGTGGGCGCTGCGACCATGACTTCGCCGTAAAGTTTCCTGACTGCCGGACTTGTACCGGTAATGGAATTTTTTTCAATGGCTTTTTTGCGAAGGTACCGGTTCTCTTCCTCAAGTTTTCTGAAATTCAGGGCATTGTTGATGGTAAGTATAACCTTGTCAATGGATAAAGGCTTTTCCAGAAAATCAAAGGCACCGGATTTAGTGGCATCCACGGCAGATTCAATGGAACCATGTCCTGTGATCATGACCACCGGCAGCCTGGGGTGATGCTGTTTGATCTCCTTTAAGGTGTCAATGCCGTCCATGCCCGGCATCCAGATGTCCAGCAGAACAATGTCCGGGGAATGGGAGTCAATTTTTTTCAGGGCTTCGTATCCGTTGAATGCATGGATGACTTCGAATCCGTCATCGGAAAGAATACCTTCCAGGGAATCAATAATGGTGGATTCGTCATCAACAATCAGGACTGCCGGGTACATAGTCTAACTTCCTTTCTATATTCACTGTTTGAACGGAAAGCCACCCATCTGCGCCTTGCATCTGGGCAACTTTTCATCCAAACAAGGGTTTTTGTTCAAACAGAGCTGCCGTTACGGCCCTTCGGCAGGCAGTTCAATGATAAACTTGGCGCCCTGGGGTCGATTGTCCTGGACCCGAATCACGCCGTTATGATCTGAAATAATAGAGTTTACAATGGCAAGCCCAAGTCCCATGCCCGTTTTCTTGGTGGAAAAATAAGGCTCAAACAGCTTGGTCTTTTCCTTGTCTGAAATCCCCTTTCCATTATCTGCTATTTCAATACGTACAATTTTAAGAATAGGGTCATAGGAGAGGTCAATCACAATGGTACCTCTTTTGTTTATGGCGTAAACCGCATTGTTAATAAGATTGATAAAGGCCTGCTTCATGTGCTGATGATCCAGTTTCAAGGTGGGGATATTGTCCTTAAACCGGGTCTGGATGTCCACCTGTTCCAACCCTTCCTTATACAGGGCAACGGTTTCAAGAATAATGTTTTCAATGCGGGCCGAAACAAAATTGGTATCCGGAAATTTGGCAAAGGTGGAAAACTGGTTCACCAGGTTCCGGATCAGATCAACATGCTCCACAATGGTGTCGGCACATTCGGTGAAAACCTCATCATCAATGATTTTACCGTATTTGCGCTTCAGGCGCTGGGCAGACAGTTTAATGGGGGTTAACGGATTTTTCACCTCATGGGCAATGCGACGGGCCACTTCCCGCCAGGCCACTAAGCGCTGGGCTTTTTCAAGTTCCGTCACATCATCAAACACCAGTACAGCCCCCAGATTTTGACCGGCATCGTCCTTGAGCGTGGTACAATTCAATGAAAAATGCTTGGGTACGCCGGCCACGGAAGCAGAGACAGGAATCTTGAAATGGGTGCCCCCCTGCTCTGCCTGGTCAAATATCTTGTTGGCCAACGTCAGGTATTCTTCCCTCAGGACTTTTTTAAAATTTTTATTAAGAATATCATGGCTGTTAACATCCAGCATGGACTCGGCAGCCTTGTTCATGGTGGTGATCGTTCCCTCATTGTCAATGGAGACAACACCGGCGGAAATGTTTTTCAAAACGATCTCAATGTACTGGCGGCTTTTTTCCAGCTCGACATTCTGCTGTTTGAGCATGCTTTCGGACAGGGCAATCTGCCTGCGACCCGCGGCCAGCTGGCGGGTCATGGAATTAAAACTTTCAATCAGGGTGCCGATCTCATCGTCGGTCTTGAAATCGATTTGATATGCCATGTCACCGTCTATGATTCGCTGGGTGCCCTCGGCAAATTTCATAATGGGGATGGTAATGGACTTGGCCATCTGGAACCCAAACCACACCGCACAGAAAACAACAAGGAGCGCCACAATGGACAAAGCAATGTAGTAGGAAATCTGCGCCGGTCTCTTTGTCAGTTTGAGCTGATGGTACTCCTCCACGCCTTTGAGAATGGATTTTAAATTCTCAAACAGGTCCGGGGGCATCAGCGTGGTGATCACAATAAATCCGGCAGCCTTGTCCGGCACTACATCAAAGGGGATGGTGCATACGGTGCGCAAAAATTCCCCCTGGTCCATAGCCTGGTAAACAGCGTGACTGGTGCTGCCGTCCAGAATGCCCCTTAGTTCCGTGGTGGTCAGCAGCCCAACGTGCATGTTCTCCAACTCGCTGGCTAAAGAAAGGCTTACCCGCTGGGCATCCGGGGTGTAGACCTCTACGGCATGACGGTTAAAGGCGCGCTGGATCACCTGGGTATACCGGATGAGTTTTTCCTGGTTTTCAGGCTTGAGCAGATCCCGGGAATGAATCTGGAGCGCCCCCCTTTTGGCAAAAAAGGCATTTTTTTCCTCAATATAATCATACAGGGTCTGTCCCACGGCCAAAGAGGCGTCCAGGGTCTGCTCCACAGGGGCATTGAACCAAAAGGCAATGGAGGAGGAGATAAATTGAATGGAAAAAAAGAAAAGCACGCTGGTGGGCAAAAGGGCCAGCACAACAAAAGCAATGGTCAGGCGGGTTTTTATTTTGGAACCCAGAATGTTATCTTTTCTCTCATAATAAAGTTTCGCAAGATTTCTGAAAACCAGTAGCAGAAGAGTAAGCAGTAACAGCAGGTTGATGTTTATCAAAATGAACATCAGCACGGTGGATGACAGGGGCAGCCCCGTGTCAAAGGGCGTAATCCGGGTTTCAAGCACCGTCAGGCACCCCACGGCCAGAAGAAGGCATAAAATGGCAACGCCTTCTCTTTTCCGGCCGGACCGTTTTCGTCCTGTGTCCTGGCGTATCTGGGTCATAGATGCCTTTTATATGAAACTATAGAACAAAGCGCCTGCGGCGCCTGTTTTAACTTGCGTTGCTGGTGTCTTTAGGCCCATGGCTGTTAATAGGTGAAATTTGTCACATACCAGTCAGTTTCAACATCCCAGTAAGAGACAAAAAAGAAAACATAGTGCAACGACAGGGGCAACGTAACTTTTTCAAGTTCAGCCTTGATCCGGATCTGGTACTTATCCCCTTTTACCAGCCGGTTAAGGGGCACCACCTTCAGGTTATCAATTTCGGTCATCCAGGTCTTTGCCTCATCAAAGGATTTTGTGGTCAACGCAGGGGCATCCTTCCACTGGCAGACAACCGTGTATTCCTGTTTCATGGAATTGTATTTTATTGTTGCACGGGTTTTGATATCGGTGATCTTCTTGTCGAACAGAGAGCTTGACGTTTTGTATAATGTTACATAGAAGGTAAACGACGTGGAAATCCCATTCTCAATGGCCTGGGTATTTTTTTCATTAAAAGCATTTTCCACCTTGAAATAAGCAAGCAGATCATCCCGGGTGTTGACCAGTCTGATATGTGAGAGAGCAGCATTGTCATGGGCAAGAACAACTGTCGGGGCAATAAAAAAAATGCCTGGGATAAAAAAGACAACTGCAAATAAACATTTTGTAACGGCACCTTTAATTGTCATCGACATTGAGTTCTGATCAGCGCTTTGCAGGGCCTGTTTCCCAGGCCTGCTTTTCATCAAGGAATTTTTTTATAAACAGGTGGTTCAAGTGATGCCCGGATTTATAGGTGATGATATGCCCCTGGATAGGCATTCCCAGAAGGGAAAAATCCCCGAGGCAGTCCAGCAGCTTGTGCCGGACAAATTCATCCGGATACCGCAACCCTCCTGTATTCAAAATTTTATCATTATCTATCACAATGGCATTATCAAGGCTTCCGCCCTTGCCAAGGCTGAATTTTTTCAACAGCTCGAGATCTTTCACAAACCCAAAGGTCCGGGCCCCGCCGATCTCCTCCTCAAAGTTATTTTCTGCCCTGTCATAGACAATTGTCTGCAGGCCGATAAGCGGATGGTCGAAATCAATGGTGCAGGAAATTCTGAAACAGGATTCCGGTTCCACCCGGACCCATTTATCTCCTTGTGTGATTTCTATGGGTTCATTCACGATAAAATGGTGCTTCGGTCTATCCTGCTCCACCACGCCCACGGCGGTTATCGCCCGGGTAAATTCCCTGGCTGACCCGTCCATAATGGGAATCTCATAATCGTCCACCTCCACCAGGGCATTGTCAATGCCAAGGCCCGCAAAACTTGCCATCAAATGCTCAATGGTGGAAACAATGGCGCCATTGTCCCCGATAACCGTGGCAAGGCTGGTATCCACCACCAGGTTGAAAAGGGCAGGGATATCCGGGGTTCCGGGAAGATCAAGGCGCCGGAATTTAATCCCGTGGTTTTCCTTGGCCGGCCGGATGGTCAGGTTTGTCTTTTTACCCGAATGGACACCCGTCCCCGAAAGGCTCACCTTTCCGGCGATGGTTCGCTGATTATAAAAACTGTTCATTGTTTATTCCAAAGTGTCTGACTACTATAAAACGTGGTATATATAGCTGATTTGAAAATACAAAGCAAAACAAATGAGAAAAATATTATGATAGCAAAAATGAAGTCCTGCGCAGTAAACGGGTTTGAGGCCATTGTTGTGGATGTTGAAGTGGATATCACACTGGGGTTGCCGGTATTCAACCTGGTGGGACTGGCTGAGACCGCTGTCCGGGAAAGCCGGGACAGGGTCCGGTCTGCTCTGCAGAATGCCGGATACACCTTCCCCATGGACCGCGTGGTGGTGAACCTGGCGCCTGCGGATTTCAAAAAAGAGGGCACAGGCCTGGACCTTCCTGTGGCTTTGGGAATTCTTTGTGCCCAGGGTTTGTTTCAGGCATCTTCAGCTGCATCCTGGCTGTTTGCCGGGGAGTTGTCTCTGGATGGATACCTGCGGCCGGTCAAGGCAGCACTGCCCTTTGCCCTGGCCGCCCGGGACAATGGATTCAAAGGTATTATCCTGCCCAAAGAGAACGGTGCCCAAGCGGCACTTGTTAAAGATATTGAGGTTCTGGCGCCGGATCATCTGGCCCAGGTGGTGGATTTTCTGGCAGGAAAGGCAACCCTTGCACCCCTGGAACCGGATCTGTCCATGCTTCTGGAGACCGATGATACAGATCGGGAAAATGATTTCTCCCATGTCCGGGGCCAGACCCATGTAAAACGGGCCATGGAAGTGGCGGCAGCAGGCCATCATCATATCCTGCTCAACGGACCGGCAGGATCCGGAAAAAGCCTGATGGCAAAATGCCTGCCGGGGATCATGCCGGAACCGTCCTTTGAAGAGGCCATGGAAATCGCCCGGGTCTATTCGGTGGCCGGGGTGTCCCGGGAACCGGGTCAGCCCTTGGGTGCACGGCCTTTCAGGTCCCCCCACCATTCCATTTCCGATGCCGGACTTGTGGGCGGCGGCACAGTACCTAAACCCGGGGAAATCACCCTGTCCCATAACGGCGTACTGTTTCTGGATGAGTTGCCAGAATTTCGGCGCAGTGTGCTGGAGGTTTTACGCCAGCCTATTGAGGAGGGCCTCATCACCCTGGCCCGGGCCAACGCCAAGGCCACCTATCCATGCCGGTTTATGCTGGCAGGTGCCATGAATCCCTGTCCCTGCGGAAATCTCACCAATCCGGACAGGGAATGCACCTGCACCCCGGCAAAAATTGAACAGTACAAAAACAAAATCTCAGGACCGCTCATGGACAGGATGGACATCCTTGTGGAGGTTCCCCGGTTGTCTTTTAAGGAAATGACGGCAGAGGGAGACCGTGAGTCTTCCAAATCCATCCGGAAACGGGTGGAAAAGGCCCGGGACATCCAGGCCCTTCGGTTTAAAAAAGCCGGGACAACGTGTTTTTCCAATGCGGACATGGGCCCAAAGCTTTTGCAGCGGTTCTGTCCCCTGGATGCCCAAAGCCGCCGGGTGGTTGAACAGGCCATGAAACAGTTTAACCTGTCCGGCCGGGCCTATGCCTCCATATTAAAACTTGCCAGGACCATCGCTGACCTGGCTAATGCCCCCGATATACGCAAACCCCATGTGCTTGAGGCGGTTCAGTACAAACGCCTGGACCAGGCCCGGGATGACTTTTAGCTGATGCTGTTCCCAATGGTTTACATTTAGCAAACAGGTCTTATAATAACCCGGCATGATTACTTTTAAAAATTAAAAAGATGATAAAAAAAGATATATTTGACCATGATGTAAAAGCCCAGTTCCAGGCTTCTGCCAAAGAGCGGCTGTACCGTTTTTTAATGGCGGATGACCAGATCAAAGGGGTGGTGGTACATGCCACCCGGATGGTCAAAGAGATGCAGGCAAACCATGATCTGGGTCCTTTGGAAACGCTGATTCTGGGCCAGGCCTACATTGCCGCGGCCCTGATGAGCGCGCCCCTAAAAGGCCGGGACCGGATTGCAATGAATGTCCAGTGTTCCGGTCCCATAAAGGGCTTTGATGTGGCGGCCAATGCCTTTGGGGAGATCCGCGGATATTTGAAGGCCAACCCCATTGAAGTGGAAAATCCGGAAAAAATCAAATGGCTGTCCACCCTTTACGGGGCGGGTTTTTTGTCGGTGACCAGGTACATAGAAGATACAAACCGGCCCTATACCGGCCAGATTGCCCTGGTCCACGGCTCCATTGCCGAAGATCTGGCTGAATACTTTCTTGCGTCGGAACAGATTCCTTCCGGCTTCAGCCTGAGCGTGGCCTTTGATGAAAATCAAAACGTTACCGGTGCAGGCGGTATATTTCTGCAGGCGCTGCCGGGTGCTCAACCCGATAACGTTGCCCGGGCCGAAACCATGATCCGTGAAATCGACGCTTTAGGACACCGCTTTGCCCACGGTCAAACACCGGAATCCATCATTAAAACCGGTTTTGCCGACCTGTCACCGCGGTTTCTGGACAGTTCCCGGGTGGAATTTTACTGCCGGTGCTCAAAGGAGCGGATGGCAGGCTACCTTAAAAACCTGCCCAGAGAAGAGCGTACCGATATCCTGGCAAACGGTCCGTTTCCATTGGAACTTCGATGCCATCACTGCAATTCAGTCTACCGGTTCAGCCAAGGGGAGTTAACCGGCGTTCTCGACCTAAGATAACTGCAACTTTTAGGTACAATCCTTGGCTTGCCTTTTTCACCACGAAGATCACAAAGAGATTAGCACTTCGTGATCTTCGTGGTGAATTAAAAAATAAAAATTATCGGAGATTAACCGTATTTTTTATATGCGATTGCCCTGAACGGAAACCCGTGTTTAGTTTGGGCGACTCGATAACGGAACTCATGCTCAAACCCGAGATGCGGCAAGGGATTTAAGATGATCCAAAAGCGCCTGCTCCAGCCGGGTAATCAGATCTGATGGGGGAATACTGCCTAACAGGACAGGAATAACGTCCAGATCCAGAATAGCGGCAGCTGCAGCAGGGAAATTTAAATCATAGACCATTCCGGCCTGAAAAACCCTCATATTATTGAGCGTGTTTACATAGCTCAAATCGTTCTGCCGGGTTTCAAGGAGGGCCTTGGCAGCCGTTGCCGGTATTTTGCCGTCATCGTGCAAGTCATAGGTAATAAAGCCGTGGCTTGAATCCGGATTCAGATAATGATCTTTCATTACATTGAAAATATCAATCTTGTCCGCATCCCTGAGCAGGCAGGCCAGAAGACTTAAATCGCTCCCAAGCTTTCCGGAAAGCCGGGGACGGTTATGCAGGGCCACTGCCCGCAAAATCAACTGCCTGTCTGTAACGGATAAATGAGATAGAATATTGCTTCGCACTATTTCCCGGCACCCTAAAGCTGCATGGTTTTTGGAACGGACATCGGAATAGGTGTAAAAGACGGCAAACTGGGGGAACCGGCCCATATCATGAACCATGGCAGCAGCACAGGCCCGGGCAGTTTTCGGGCCGTCAAGCCCAAGGGATGCGCAAAGCATTTCCATGGCCCTGCAGACCCGGGCAGTATGTTCCTGTTTGAGCACAAACGGGTAAGGATCTTCGGCCCTGTCGACAAAGGGTCTGGTATACGCATGAAACTGTTTTGCTATTTTTAAAAAATCATCGTGGGTCATCATGAACCAATCTTCCAGAAGAATGGCTGGAATCTTCAACATAAGAATTATTCATGTACTGCCGAAGCTGTGGCCTCTTTTCTGACAAAAAGCATCATGATAATGCCGCCAAGTACAAAAAAAACAAAAGCTGCGATCACCGGATCATCTTTGGTTGGAAGCATATTGATATTGGTCTGGATTGCCACATTTTTAAGACAGATGACTTCCCCGGCCTGTTGCACATACTGCCGCGCCATAAACACGGTCTTTTTAAAGGGCCACAGAGCATAAAGCGAGCCTGCCATCAGTCCTCCTAAAAAAGCCATCGCGGCATTATAGTACCGGAAAAGAACAAAGCTGACCAGCCGGGCAAACAAAAGGCCGCCGAAGATAACCCCCAGGCCGAATATTCCCAGAAAAATAAATGTTTCCCAATGAAAGGACTTTAATTCGGCAATAGCTGAAATAACATCAAAATAAGTGCCCATTAAAATCAATACCAGGGAACCGCTGACACCCGGCAGTACAGTGGCGGAGATGGCAAGGGCACCGCAAAGTGCAATATACAGATAATCCTTAAATGAATAACCTTGGACCGTTGAAACAGTTTTTCCCGATTCAGGCACAGAACCATCCAGCCCCGCAGCAGAAGCGGACTGGACCAGGAACGCCCGGGAAAGATGATCAGACTTCATCTTGATTTTATCATAGGGATTGACCATGGCGGATACCCACACAGTGATGCCGATCCCGGCCAGAAGGCAGAACACGGCCCGGGTATCAAAACGCTTAAGCATCTTTACCGGAATAATGATTGAAACCAGAATCAGTCCGAAAAAAAGTGAATAGGTTACAGAAAAATGATGGAGCAAAAGATATTTCATCAGACTGGACAGGGCAAGAATGGCCACAGCGGTCCCGGCGGCAAGTTTAAACAGGAAAGAAAAACCGGTTGCCCTGGAAAATGCGTAAAAATTTTTAACGCCCTGGACCGGTTGCCTGAAACAGGAACGGACAAGTTCAAGGCATTTCAAGACAAAGGATTTATTGATCTGGTTTAAAATTAAAAAGACCCGTTCATATATCCCGAAAACCAGCAGAAAGGTCCCGCCGGAAACCCCCGGGATAATATTGGCAACGCCTAAACAGAACCCCATGAGCAACTCTTTTAGGGTTGCCGAAGTAGCAGAAGAAGAAAAGGACATGAAAATTTACCTCAATACAGGGTTATTAAGCCGGCCACCCGTACTCGCCAACGAGCTTAACAAAACGGCAGCCGCCCA
>QKDP01000159.1 GCA_003252055.1 Desulfobacter postgatei
TTTGTCGTTGAAACCAAATCCTCCCCCACCACGGAATATATATCCGATTTTATCAAACTGATTCCCCGACTGGATTCATGGTTCCCGGTGATTCGTGAAAAGAAACTTATACCTGTGTTTGCCTCTCTTTTCATACCCGATGAGCTTGTCGCTACCTGACCAAAAACAATATCCTTGCTATGGCTTCCCGGGAAGACGGGATGGAACTGTTTAACAGTGAAATCCTGGAAAAGCTTTGTGCCGACGTTTAAAAAGGCCGGGGCAAACCCTGATTACTGTCTTTATTTTACCATCTGGATCCTCTATATGAACTGTTCAACTTTAATTTAACTTGAGTTTAGGTTAGGCCCATGGTCAAAGTTAAGATATATCTTTGTTCTCAAAGATAAACACTGCAGTAATCAAAACAACGGCAATATAACTGACCGCATACACAAAGCTTAACCCAAGTTCCTGACCCGGGATGGCCAGATCATGGACCACCCGGGTCTTGTAGTTTAGACGCTCAAGGTTGGGCAGGATATAATAGGCCCCGTCGGCCAGGGACTTAAACACAGTGTCTTCGGATGCTTTGGCAAGCAGTCTTAAATCCTGGGTGAAATGCCCGATGATAAAAATGGCCAGGGTAAACATGCCGCTTAAAAACGGGCTTGAAAAGGCGGAGAAAAAAACAGCAAAGGCCAGGATTACCAATATTTCAATATAAATGGGCACAATGGCTGTTAACAGAGGCCATGGCACTGATTTCTCATACACAACACAAAGGGCAAACAACAATACAGTCATCACCGCAACTTCCACCAGGATGGTCAGGCTGAGCCCTAAATATTTGCCCATGAGAAACTGCCACCGGGCCAGAGGCTTGGAAAGAATAATGTAAATGGTGCGCTTCTCCATCTCCTTGTACACCATGCCAATGCCCACAAAAATGGCGATCAGGGTCCCGCCGATGGATATGGACCCAAGACCGAAATCCTTGATGATCTTCATGGGATCGCCAATGGTCAGCTTGCCTAAAACAATGGAAAATAAAATTAAAATTACGGCAAAAAATAAAAGACTGTAAAAAATCTTATCCCGGATAGACTCTTTAAATGTATTAAGGCCGATGGCCAACACTTTGTTCATGAATATTCGTCCTGTTGACTGCCTGCAGGAAGGGTGTCTTGCCCCGCACTTTCGATATAAATCTCTTCTATGCTTTTACGTGCCGTTGAAAAGGAGACAAGCGCAAGCCCTTGTTTTTTGATCTCTTCCATAATCCTGTCAGCCTTATCTTTATCCCCGGTTGAAACAATATGCCGGTTCCCCCGGATCACCTGCTTAATGTCATTTGTATCTTCAATGCCTGACAGGCCCGATAGATTCAGGGCACCGCCCTGGCAGCTGATTTCCCAGATCGTATCATTGGATGATACGGCATCATCCATGGTGATAATACTTTTAAGTTCCCCGTTGGCAAGGATGCCGGCCCGGTCGCAGATCATCTCCACATCCGAGATAATGTGAGAGGAAAAAATAATAGTTTTACCCTGGTCCCGGCAGGAGAGGATAATGTCACGCACGGCTCTACGGCCCATGGGGTCCAGGCCTGACATGGGCTCATCCAGAATCAGCAGTTTAGGATCATTGACCAGGGCCTGGGCAATACCGATGCGCTGGAGCATGCCCCGGGAAAATTTGCGCAGCTGGGTATGCCCGGCATGAACCAGCCCCACAAGATCGAGCAAATAGCTGACCCTTTTTTTACGTTCAGCGCCTGTCATATCAAACAGGCTGGCATAAAAATCAAGGGCCTCGGCACCGGTAAGATAAGAGTAAAAATAGGGCTGCTCCGGCAAATAACCGATCATGGCCCGGCTGATTCTATCCTTTGCCGAACACCCCCAAAAAGAGATATCTCCTTTGTCCGGACGGATCAAATCCAGCATCAACTTGAATGTCGTGGTCTTGCCGGCCCCATTACCGCCTAGATATCCAAACACCTCATTGTCCCGGATCTGAAAATTCAAATCATTGAGCACCTGTTTTTTCCCCAGCCAGCCATTGGAAAAACTTTTGGTTAATCCTTTAATATCAATTGCAATTGAATCGGTCACAGGTATCTTCCTTTTCAATTCTCTTCCGGAACCCGCATAGGCAAGGGCAAGTCATCTGCCCGAGGCTGTTCTTTTTTCTTGATATGCACGTTCAAATCTTCTTTAGGTATTGTGTTCTCAATCGTCCGGCTCTCTTTGGAAATATAATAGATCCCGCCCCTGGGATCAACCGGCATACCTGGAAGAATACCGGTGGTAACCAGTTCCTCTATGGATGCCGGGTATTTCTGAAATTTAAGGCAAAATGCATCAAGCCCCTGTTTCAGCCGCTTCATATTGGCCCGATGGATCACCTGATGAAGCCGCTCCTTCAAACGGTCTTTCAACGCCTGTTTTTCCGTGGCGTTTATCATCTCCTGCAAAAAAGTCACGGCCACTTCCGGCGAATCGGCATTGGCATAAAGCCGTGCCACCAGACGGGGCAGATACGACGGGCTTTGGGGGAACTTTGTGGCCTGTTCCAGATAGTGGGCCGCAGTCAGGTAATCATTTTTGTGGTACATGTAATCATAGGCAAGAAAAAAAGGAAAATACCAGTACCGGGGATCATCAACAGAAACATTTTCCATCCCTTTTTTAAACAGCGCAATGCTGTTATCCACATCCCCGGCTTCAGTGGCCAGGATGATTCCGCCAAATTCGTAGGGGTATTGATACAAGGGATCCAGAGTGGTCACCACATCCAGCAGATGGGCCAGCCACGTGTAATTACGATCCGTTCGAACATGGCCGCCGAAATACCCGAGCGCCTTGATCCAGAGCAGATCTCCCAGCATCTCATCATATCCCAGAGCCGCCCCTTTTAAAAATGTTCCGGACGGCAGGTACAAAAAGGTTTCCATCTCCCTGACAGGATATTTTTCATCCAGCGTCTCAATCAAATAAAAAAGAATCGGGATCAGGAGAACAAGAAAAATTATTTTTTTAAATTCTGGCGGCACGCTACAAAATAACCGTTTTTTTCGGAGCCCTTTCAGGCCTGTTCTTTTCTGTTTTTTGACAACAGAGAATATTGTATAGTGCTCCCACTTTGGTTTTTCTGGGCACCAATTTTGCTTTATTTTGTTTAAGTTGTAGACAATCGATATAAATTTTGATACATCCACAATAAACCCGAATGTCTTGGAGTTTTTATGGATGTTTCAAGCTACCAATTTAC
>QKDP01000135.1 GCA_003252055.1 Desulfobacter postgatei
AAAAGGTGCTTGTCATCGAAGAGGGTGAACCGTTCATGGAAGAGGCAATTAAAGCCTTTGCCCAGGAAGCGGGCCTTGTCATCCCCATCCAGGGAAAGACAGAAGGTCTGTTTACACCCCTGGGGGAATTTCATCCCGCCATGATCCGGGAGAAGATTGCGGCCTTTTTCGGCATAGACTTTACTCCGGCCCCAAAGATCGATACCTCTGATGTGCCGGAGATTGCCAACCGCCCACCCAATCTTTGTTCCGGATGCTCCCACAGGGCAACCTTCTATGCCATTAAAAAGGCTGCCCAGGGAATGGATGTTATTCACCCCAGTGATATAGGTTGCTACACGTTAGGCTTTATGCCGCCGTTGTCCATTGGGGATTTTGTGGTCTGCATGGGCGGGTCGGTGAGTACCTCCTGCGGTTTCAGCAAGAGTACGGACCAGAAGGTGGTCAGTGTGATCGGCGACTCCACCTTTTTCCATTCAGGCATTACAGGCCTTGTCAATGCCGTGTTCAACCGCCACAAGTTCACTTTGGTGATTCTTGAAAACGGTATCACCGCCATGACCGGCCATCAGCCCCATCCGGGCGTGGATATGGAGCTGATGGGCATGTCCGGGTACGGCCGGGTGGATATTGAAAATCTGGTCAAGGCCCTGGGTGTAGAGCATGTTTCCGTGATCAAGCCCTTTAAGGTGAAAAAGAGCATTGAGACCCTTAAAGAGGCCATGGCCTTTGACGGTGTCTCCGTTGTTATCTCCAAAGAGCCTTGTATCCTCTGGGCAAAGAGCATCAAGCTCAAAAAGCCGAGACCCTTTGAGGTGACAGATAAATGTAAAGACCACAAGGATTGCATCAACGAGATCGCCTGTCCATCCTTTTACATTGAAGAGGGCCGGGTGAAAATTGATGCGGATACCTGTGTGGGCTGTGCGTTGTGCGCCCAGATCTGTCCTGAAAACGCCATCCGCCCATTGAAATAGACAAGGAGATAAGTTTGATATGAAACCATTAAGAATGATCATCGTTGCAGTTGGCGGACAGGGCAATCTTCTGGCATCCAAGGTCCTGGGCGAAGCCGCCCTCATTGAAGGGGTGGAGGTGAGAATGAGCGAGATCCACGGCATGGCCCAGCGCGGCGGTGTGGTGGAGTCCTCCATTATTTTCGGCGATGCCTCATCTTCCATTATTTCCGATGGGGAAGCCGATATTTTGCTGGGATTTGAACCGGCTGAAACCCTGCGCGCCATTGGCCGGTGCTCTGCCAATACAAAAGTGATTACCAATACCGCGACCCTGCCGCCCTTTACTGTGGGTATCGGCAAAGGGACCTATCCCGAGGTGGATGAAATCAAACGGGTGCTCAAGGAGAAGACTGCCGGCCTTGTGGCCATAGACGCCATGGCCTTGGCCCGTAAAGCCGGCTCCCCCATGAGTGTGAATATTGTGCTGTTAGGTGCCTTGATCCAGACTGGTGCCCTGGGCTTTTCAAAGGAGAACGTCAAGGAAGCGATCAGACGCAGGATTAAACCGGCGCTTCTGGAGATGAACCTGAATGCCTTTGATCTGGGATTTGAGGCTGCCGCCGATGGCGTTGTATAACTGAAAACCGCTGAAAAGCTCACACAAAGACACTAAGACACAAAGATTTTATTTGATGTTATAGCCCTTTGTGCCTTTGAGGCTTTGTGTGAGAATAAATTCAGATTGCTGGTTACAGGAGGAAACGATGAATACCCAGACCCAGATAACATCCGGCATGATTCATGTCATCAATGGCCCCAATTTGAACATGCTGGGTAAAAGGGAACCCGAGATTTACGGGGCGCTTACCCTTGATCAGATCAACGGGGAACTCAAAGCGCGCGCAGATGCATTGGGACTTTCCCTGGATTTTTTCCAGTCCAATCACGAAGGCGCGATCCTGGATTACATCCATTCCGCGTTTGAACAGGGACCGGCCGGTGTGATCATCAATCCGGGTGCCCTTACCCATACCTCTGTGGCCCTGCGCGATGCCCTATCCATGGTGTCATGCCCCATTGTGGAGGTGCATCTGTCCAACATCCACAAACGCGAAACCTTTCGTCACACCTCCATGATTGCCGGTATTGCCACCGGCCAGCTCACAGGGTTCGGCCATTATGGTTACTATATGGCCCTTGATTTTCTCCACTCCCTGGCCGGCTGAGCATGGCCGGGTTCATTGACGTTCATACCCATCTCCATGATCCCAGGATAGTTGATAATGCCCCGGATATTATCTTGCGGGCCCAGGCAGCCGGGGTGGAAAAAATAGCCACCTGCGCCACCATGGAAGAAAATTTTGGGATGACCGCTGAATTGTCGGAAAAATTTTCCTGTGTGGTGCCCTGGTTTGGTATTCATCCCTGGTTTCTTGACACCTTAAGCCCGGACTGGGCGCAGAATTTGGGTCAATGGCTGGAAAAAATACCCGCCGGGGTAGGGGAGACCGGGCTTGATTTCATGGACAAAGACACTGACCGGGATCTGCAGGTTCAGGTTTTTAAAACCCATCTGGCCCTGGCCTGTGACCTGAACCGGCCCATTAACATCCATATCCGCAAAGCCTGGGACGCAACACTGAAAATTTTGAAACACCATGGACCCCTGGCCGCAGGCGGGGTCATCCACTCCTATTCCGGGTCTGCCGACCTTGTTCCGGTTCTTGAGAAATATAATCTTCATATCTCCTTTTCCGGATCCGTAACCCGGCCCAATGCCAAAAAGGTGGGCCAGGCCCTAAAGGCGGTCACTCTTGACCGAATTGTCTTTGAAACCGATACCCCGGATATTGTGCCCCAGTTTATTCTGGATGCCCATCCCGGGGAAGTACCGTTAAATCAGCCCGCCAATGTGCCTGAGATTGTCAGGGTGGCGGCAGAGCGCAAAGGCATGGCATTTGAAACCCTGGCCCGGCATGGATATGACAACAGCCTGGATCTGTTTGGTCCTATTTTAAAGGAGAAAAACAGATGACCCGGGACTTAAGCCTGATCAGTCCCTTTGCCCGACTGGAGCAACTGCTGGGAAAGGCGGCGGTGGACCGGCTTAAGAACTCCCGAGTGGCCGTCTTCGGCCTGGGGGCTGTGGGTTCTTTTGTGGTGGAGGCCCTGGCACGGTCCGGCATCGGCTATTTGCGGCTTGTGGATTTTGACCGGGTGGACGCCTCCAATATCAACCGGCAGATTTTTGCGCTGCACTCCACCCTGGGGCTGGAAAAAGCGGCCGTGGCCCGG
>QKDP01000268.1 GCA_003252055.1 Desulfobacter postgatei
GCTCTAAATCAGCTAAAATGCGGTGATTTCAAACCCCTTTTTTGTGTGAAAGAAGACAAGTGTCGCTGTAGTGTTAACTTACTGTAATTTAGTTAAAATAGGCTTAAAATTTAAGTCAACTATTTTAGTGAGGATGCCACCGGGCATTTTTTATCGAGCTTCTCATCAAGTTATGCATCTATAACATTTACATTTTTTTTTCCTGCATTATCTTTTTGAATACAGAGGATGCGGATAAATGCATGGAAGGGCTCCAATGTGTTGGCCTTGGATTACAGATTTATCTGCTCCAGAATAATATCAAATATATGAGATTTTCATAATGATCCGTTATGAATTAAAAAGGAGGAAGTCATGACTATATTAAAATATGATGATAAAGTGATCACACTGGACCCTGAAGGATATCTGGATGATATGGAAAACTGGAATGAAAAGACAGCCTGTGCATTGGCAGATCATGAAGGAGTTTCAGATGAATGCCCATTGAGCGAAGATCAGATGGATATTTTGAAATTTATCCGGGGATACTATCGAAAATTTGAAGCATTTCCCATAGTCCGTGCTGTATGCAAAAACATTGGCCAGTCCAAAAACTGCCAGTATAAGCATTTCCCAGACCCCATCATTGCTTGGAAAATTGCAGGGCTCCCTAAACCGACACCGGAAGTGCTGGCAAAAATACGGCGGAAAACCATCTGAGTTGAGACTGTTGATCAAGAGGAAACCAATGTTTCATCCTGTCGTTCTGTCACTTAAAGAATAGAGAGTAAGACTATGAACTCAGGTCAGACACTTGAACATTATAAGATTATCCGGTCACTCGTTATGGGTGGTATTGGCAAAGTGTACCTTGTAGACCATATCCAACGGGGGCCGGAACGTAGTGATTAAAGGACTCCTCGTCAACGTGGAACGTTCACGCAGGTTGAGGACTGGGCATACATACATATATGGAGGAGAATTATGAATGAAATCCAAGTTCGTTCGCTAAGTGGCGAAGTTGTAATCCTCGATAGCCAGGCATTGGACGACTTTCGAGGACGAGTCCGTGGCCAGATCGTTGCGCCCGGCGACTCCAATTATGACGAGGTGCGTGAGATATGGAACGCGATGATTGATCGTCGCCCTGGTCTCATCGTGCGCTGTACCGGAACAGCCGATGTGCTTCAGGCGGTACGGTTTGCCCGGCAGCATCAACTGCTAACATCGGTCCGTGGAGCCGGTCATAATATTGCCGGAAAGTCTCTCCAAGATGGTGCATTATTGATCGACTTGAGCGTCATGCGCACTGTCCGGGTTGATCCTGACACACGTGTAGCCGTGGTCGGCCCCGGGGCCACGCTCGGTGATGTGGATCACGAGACCCAGGCCTATGGACTGGCTGTGCCCACTGGGATCAATTCTACGACTGGTATATCAGGACTGACACTCGGTGGTGGCTTCGGTTGGAATAGTCGCTCGCTCGGTCTGACGGCAGACAACCTCATCGCCGCAGAGGTGGTTACCGCTGAGGGAGAGCGTCTGCGGTGTGATGAAAATAATCATGCCGACCTGTTCTGGGCAATCCGCGGGGGTGGTGGGAACTTCGGGATCGTTACTTCGTTTGAATTCAGGCTGCATTCCGTTGGGCCGGAAGTCATGGCCGGTCCCGTTGTTTTCCCCTTTGACCAGGCCAGTTCCGTGTTGCATAAGTACCGCGAATTCTGCGCGACCTGTCCCGAAAAGTTGACTGTATGGGCAGTAATACGCGATGCGCCGCCGCTTCCATTTCTCGCCCCAGAGGTGCATGGGACCAGAGTGTTGATCCTGGCCGCACTATACAACGGCCCTCTGGATGCGGGAGAAAAGGCACTGTCTTCATTGCGAGAACTGGGGCAGCCCATTGCCGATGGCTTCGGAGCATATCCCTTTGCCGGATTTCAGCAGGCTTTCGATCCCCTGCTGACGCCCGGGGCACGTAATTACTGGAAGTCGCACAACTTCACCGAACTTAGCGACGGATTGATCGACACATTGGTCGACTATGGTTCCAGACTTCCCAGCCCGCAGTCAGAGATTTTCGTTGCGCAAATGGGAGGCGCGACCAACCGGGTTTCACCTGATGCCACTGCTTATCCGCACCGCGATGTAGAATTCATCATGAATGTGCATACCCGCTGGAACACATCAGACCAAGACAATGTATGTGTCGCGTGGGCACGTGAGTTCTACAAAGCCACAGAGCCCTTCGCTACCGGGGGTGTATACGTCAATTTCATCAGTGAAGATGAAGATCGGATTCAGGGTGCGTACGGCACAAATTATAAGCGGCTCTCGGAAGTGAAAGCTAAATATGACCCTGATAATTTTTTCAGTGTGAATCAGAATGTCAGCCCGGGCTGATTTGATGAACGGCAGTGAGTGATGGCGCAGGGCATAGATGACGTTGAGGACTTGTCCGGCGCAAAAACGGTGGGAGAGAACTTGGGCCGAGAATTAAAAAGAAAGAAATGATCATCCGGATTTTTTACGAAACGGACAGAACAATAACATTCAGCGGACGGCGAGAACGTTGGCGGTGCTGTCGCGACAAGCTCATTAGCGCCGTCCTCTGAAAAGCGACGTTACCGCTCAACTGAACGTTTTTAAAGTATCTGTAGAACCTGTTGACTATGTCTATTGAACCCCCAGAAACCTTCCAGGCAGTGCGTTGACTACTCCAGCATTGTGTCACTGAACCTTTGAATGAGGTGGTGAGCACTTCTCCAGCCAGTCCCTTCCCAAAATAATTTTTTTTGCCGTTTCATCAATGAAACAGTTTACAGGAGCTGGGAATGGTTTTTGTGCCCGGACCACTTGGACAGATCATCCTGGGGTTCGATAACCCTTGCACCATAGAAGAGATGACAGGTCGGTTTGAATGACTCCGGCATCTTGGCGGGATGCCTGAAATCAAACAATGACGGGAAAGCGAGCCACATCCTGCGCCTTTCATCGGCAATGGGGGCGCCACATTTGCCGCAGCGAACTTTACAGGGGAGAATGCGCTCTGGCCGGTTTTGTTCACTGTTATAAAAAACCAGGTTCTCCAAACCAGCGGTGAATCTTACATGGTGCTTGTGAAAAATCGCTGCCCCACTGCATAGGGGCACCATGTAGCCTCTGGCAAGTCGTGCAATGGCAAATCTTGGCATCAACCGGATCAGCGCTCACCTCATATCGGACGGCTTCGCAAAAGCATGAGGCTTGGTACTTGGCAACAAACGCTGTGTCTTCCAGGGAAGCATAATCGGGTCCGAATGAATAACAACAGGCTGGTAAAAGCTGCATAGCGAAGTGGCGAAGCTTTTACCAGTCCGATTTAATGAGGTTAGCTGATGTTTTTCTACTTTGGAACTTTGTCCAACGAAATGCCCAGCGCCTTGGCCACACCTTCGCCGTAGGCCGGGTCGGCCTTCAGGCAGTTGCCGATATGACGGATTTTGATCATATTCGGCGCATCGCCCATTGCACGGGCGGTGTTGCCAAACAGGGCCTCCTGTTGCGCCTTACTCATCAAGCGAAAGAGCTTTCCCGGCTGGGTATAGTAATCACTGTCATCCTCGCGGGCGTTCCAGTGGTTTGCTGCACCGCTCAATTCCAGAGGCGGCTCGGAGAAGTCGGGCTGTTCCTGCCACTCACCATAGCTGTTGGGCTCGTAGCTGAGGGTTGAACCATAGTTGCCGTCCACCCGCATTTGACCGTCACGGTGGTAACTGTGGAAGGGACAACGGGCTTTGTTCACCGGGATGAGGTGGTGGTTGACACCTAACCGGTAACGTTGTGTATCTGCATAGGAGAAAAGTCTGCCCTGGAGCATTTTGTCGGGTGAAAAGCCGATACCCGGCACCACGGCGGCTGGATTGAAGGCAGATTGTTCGACCTCGGCAAAATAATTTTCCGGGTTTTTGTTCAGTTCAAAAAAACCCACTTCAATCAGCGGAAAATCCTTTTTGTACCAGACCTTGGTCAAATCAAAAGGATTATAAGGAACCTGGGTCGCCTCTTCCTCGGTCATAATCTGGACAAACATGGTCCAGCGTGGGAACTCTCCATTCTCGATACTGTAATATAGGTCGCGTTGATTGCTTTCACGGCATTTACCGATCACCGCTTCAGCTTCCGCATCTGTGAGGTTTTTGATGCCCTGCTGGGTACGGAAATGAAATTTACACCAGTAACGCTCGTTCTTGGCATTAATAAAGCTGAATGTGTGACTGCCGAATCCATGCATATTGCGAAAGCTTGCCGGAATGCCGCGGTCACTCATAACCACTGTCACCTGATGCAATGCCTCGGGCAGGGAAGTCCAGAAATCCCAGTTGTTTTTAGCACTGCGCAGGTTGGTGCGGGGATCACGATGGACGACATGGTTAAGGTCTGGAAATTTAAGCGGGTCGCGTAAAAAAAAGACCGGTGTATTATTGCCCACCAGATCCCAGTTGCCCTCTTCGGTGTAAAATTTAAGTGCAAAACCGCGAATATCACGTTCTGCGTCTGCAGCACCGCGTTCTCCGGCCACGGTGGAAAAGCGCGCGAACATTTCAGTTTTTTTGCCGATCTCGGAAAAGATCTTGGCGCGGGTGTATTGGGTGATGTCATGGGTTACGGTGAAGGTACCATAAGCTCCGGAGCCTTTGGCGTGCATCCGTCGCTCAGGAATCACCTCTCTGTCAAAATGGGCCATTTTTTCCAGGTACCAGACATCCTGGAGCAGTTGAGGGCCGCGAGGCCCGGCTGTCATGACGTTCTGGTTGTCCGGTACCGGAGCACCGGCGTTGGTGGTGAGTTTTTTCATTTGATCGTTCATTATTGTTCTTCGTTTTAAGTGTTGTTTTGCAAAACCAACACATTGTAGCGTTCATTACAATATACAAAAAAATTGATAAATATTTTTTAAAAATTCAAGATGGTAATGTCCATTGATGATTTCTCCTTGTCATGCGTCTTTTATTAATTTTCTGAGTACATAGGGCAGGATGCCGCCATGTATCATATATTCGACGTCGATATCCGTATCCAGGCGGGCAATGGCCTGGAAGGTGACATGGCTGCCGTCTGATTTTTGGGCTGAAACCTGCAGTTGTTTGTGCGGCGTCAGGTCAGACATGCCCTGGACGGAAAACAGTTCAGATCCGTCAAGCCCCAGCTCCCGCCACCCGTCACCGGATAGGAATTGAAGCGGCAGAACCCCCATGCCCACCAGGTTGCTGCGGTGGATGCGTTCATAAGACCGGGCAATGACCGCCCGGATACCCAGCAGAGCGGAGCCTTTTGCGGCCCAGTCCCGTGAAGAACCGGTGCCGTATTCTTTACCGGCCAAGACGATCAACGGTACCCCCTCTTGCTGATAGGCGGTCGCCGTATCGAAAACAAACCGGGTTTCCCCTTCGGGGAATTTTTTGGTAAAGCTGCCCTCTTTGGGGCTGACCATCTGATTTTTAATGCGGATATTTCCAAAGGTCCCACGCATCATCACCTCATGGTTTCCCCGTCTGGAGCCGTAGGAGTTAAAGGCATCCACGCCAATGCCTTTTTCCTTAAGGTAAATACCGGCAGGATAGTTTTCGGGAATGGCTCCGGCCGGTGAAATGTGGTCGGTGGTTAATGAATCGCCCAGGGTCAGAAGCACCCGGGCATCTTTAAATCCTTTGGGGATTTGGGGGGTCAGTGAAAAATCCCTGAAATACGGCGGGTTGCGGATATAGGTGGATTCCGGGTCCCAGTCAAAGGTGACCGATTGGGTGATATCCAGATCTTTCCAGGAGCGATCCCCTTCAAAAATACGTTCGTACTGTTTTTTAAAGTCCTCTTTTTTGACATACCGGCCGACCAGATCATCAATCTCTTGATCCCCGGGCCAGATATCTTTCAGATATACCGGCTCTCCATTGGGGTCTAACGCCAAAGGTTCCTGGTCCAGATTCACATCCACCCGCCCGCAGATGGCAAAGGCCACCACCAGCATGGGCGATGCCAGAAAATTGGCCTTAACCGACTGGTGGATTCTGGCTTCAAAGTTGCGATTTCCGGAGAGCACTGCAGCCACGGCAAGATCCTGTTTTTTTATTTGCTTCTCAATTTCCGGATGCAACGGCCCGCTGTTGCCGATGCAGGTGGTGCACCCGAATCCTGCCACATGAAACCCCAGCGCTTCCAAATAGGGCATTAAGCCTGCATCGGACAGATAGTCCACCACCACCTTGGAGCCTGGTGCAAAAGAGGTTTTGACATGGGGTTTGGGGAATACGCCTTTTTTTACCGCGTTCATGGCCAGCAGGCCGGCTCCAATCAACACATAGGGATTGGATGTATTGGTACATGATGTGATGGCGGCGATCACCACGCTGCCGTTCCCGATCTCAGCCAGGGTATCGTTGAGCCGGATGCCGGTCTGTTTTTTGTCAATGGTTTCAGTGCCGGCATCCCCTGGGTGGATCTTGGACAGAAATTCGGAAAAACAGGTGTTCAGCTCGTTGAGCCGGATCAGGTCCTGGGGTCTGGCAGGACCGGCAAGACTGGGAACGACATCCGCCAGGTCAATTTTGAGGGTATCGCTGAATTCGGGCATGTTGTCATCGGTTCTGAACAGGCCGCAGGCTTTGGCCCATGCTTCAACCATCCGGCCCTGGCCGGCCCGGTTGGTCATTTGAAAATAATCAATGGTCTGTTCGTCTATGGGAAAAAATCCTATGGTGGCACCGTATTCCGGAGCCATATTTGAAATGGTGGCCCGGTCCGGTATTTTGAGGTATTTCAGGCCGGGGCCGAAAAACTCAACAAATTTTTCCACCACATTCATTTGCCGCAGGCGGTTGGTAACGGTCAGCACCAGGTCTGTTGCGGTAACACCGGGGTTAAGCTTTCCGATCAGCTCCACGCCAACCACTTCGGGAAGCGGCATGAAATAGGGCTGGCCCAGCATAACGGCTTCCGCTTCAATACCGCCGACACCCCACCCCAGCACCCCAATGCTGTTGATCATGGGGGTATGGGAGTCGGTCCCCACCAGGGTGTCGGCAAACAGAAGATCATCCCCCTGGGTTTCAGACCGTATGGCGCCCCTGCCCAGGTACTCGAGGTTAACCTGATGGCAGATCCCGGAGTTGGGCGGAACCACCCGGAAATTATCAAAGCTCTTCTGTGCCCATTTTAAAAGGCGGTAACGCTCCGCATTGCGCTCATACTCCTTTACCACATTTTTCTGCCGGCAATTATCTGTACCATGGAAATCCACCTGTACGGAGTGGTCCACAATCAGCTCCACCGTGATCAACGGATTGACCAGGGAGGGGTCCTTGCCGGCCGCAGCAACGGCATCCCGCATGGCAGCCAGATCCACCACCGCAGGCACGCCCGTAAGATCCTGCATCAGCACCCGTGCCGGATAATATGGAATTTCAGGTGGCGCGTCATACTTTGTCTGCCATTGGACGGCGGCCAGAACCTCTGCAGCCTTAGCTTCGCCGCCGTGACATTTTCTTAACAGATTTTCCACCAGGACCCGGATTGAAAACGGCAGCCTGGCAATCGGAATCCCGGCCTTTGAGTCCAGGAGATGAAGGTTATAAAACGAACATGTCTGACCGTCGATCCTGATCTTGTCCATGAAATCAGCCGCGTTAAAGGTAGGGGAGCCTCCTTCATTCGTTCCCATTGTTTTTTCTCCTTCTCAATTTTGTTTTTTATTCCGAATTTCTTATTTGATCTTTCATATAGGCCTTACTCTGAATTCTGATCTGATTTCCTGAAGATTCTTTTAATTCCTTCTTTTCTTCAGACGGCCGGCCAGCATGCAGATGTTCACGTTCCATTGTTTTTTAACATCTTCGTATGGCAGAAATCAGCTGATCCGGAGCGTCGCTTTTGGTTAAATATGCCTTTGCACCGACCTTTCGCATGGCCTCAGCAAGGTTCGGGTCCGTGTGCATGGAAAAACCGATCACACAAATATCCGGCTGACGGGCCAGAATTAGTTCGGTCACCTGAGTGCCGTGCATCTCACCTAAATCCATATCCATGATGATGACATCCGGGGCAAGGTCTTGTGCCAGTTTTATGGCCTGTTTTCCATCCTCGGCTTCTCCTATGATAGAAAAATCAGATTCCAGCTGTAAAATAACCTTGAGTCCCTCCCGCAGGGCCTGATGATCATCAACAATTAAAATTTTGATATTATCTTCTTTTGTCACGGACACCTCTTTTCAGGATTTTGGGGATGGCCGTCTGGATTGTCCGCAGTCCGTTACGCCAACCTCATGCGTTGTCCTGTTGTATTCTCCCATTGCATTAAAAATCACATCAGATTAAACACTGGAAAGAAACATGGAACAATGGGGGGAACCCCGCATTTTGGCAGGCGGTTCTATGCATTTTTAAAATAACTGTGGGGTATAGTTCCTGTTGATATCCTTAGAACTTCTTGCGAAAAGCGATTGTTTATTGTACTCCTGACTGATGGCTACAATAAAAAATATCATTCTTGAAATCTGGCATGTTTACCTGGATGTATCGGTATTCATGCTTTTGGGCTTTCTGGTGGCAGCCCTGCTCTACGTATTTTTCAAAGCAGACCGTATTAAAAAATATTTAGGTAAAGGCAGGGTGAAACCGGTGCTGCTGGCTGCCCTGTTTGGTATTCCTATTCCCTTGTGCAGTTGCGGGGTTATCCCCGTGGCAATGGGCTTAAAAAAACAGGGCGCCAATAATGGGGCGGCCCTGGCATTCATGATTGCCACCCCGGAATCCGGTGTGGACTCCATTGCCGTATCCTGGGCCATGCTGGATCCGGTAATGACCGTCATGCGGCCCATTGCAGGATTGATCACAGCCATATCCACCGGCATTGCCGCAAACATATTCAGCAGCCGGGATCAGCAAAAAACGCTCCTCACACCGGATCCTTTTTTTGCACAGTCCCCTCAACCGGGGCAAGCCTGCAGCTGCGGCGGCGGGACATGCACTGAGGAATCCGGCAAAACGGTTCAGAAACCATCCCTTTCAAGGCGTCTGGCCCAGGGGATGAACTTCGCCTTTGGCGAACTTCTCATTGATATTGCCAAACCCTTCACCATTGGGGTGTTTATTGCCGGTTTCATTACATTCTTTTTTCCTTCCGGGATCAGCACATGGTCCCAGAATAATCCCGTCCTCTCCATGCTGGTCATGCTGGTTGCCGGCATCCCCATGTATGTGTGCGCCACGGCGTCAACACCCATTGCCGCAGCGTTGATCCTTAAAGGATTAAACCCGGGTGCCGCCCTGGTATTTCTGATGGCAGGGCCGGCCACCAATGCCGCCACCATGGGGGTGGTGAAAAAGATTTTTGGCACCCGGGCCCTGGCGATCTATCTTGGTATGATATCCATCTGCGCCCTGGCAATGGGTTCCCTGCTGGACCTGATTTACAGGGCGCTGGCCATCCAGCCGTCCATGATGATGGGGAAGGCGTCTGAAGTGCTGCCCTACGGCGTTGAACTGACCGCGGCCCTGATCCTGGCAGCGCTTCTGGCAAGAAGCCTGTTTAAACGCCAGGACTGCCACGACCACGATCATAATAAATAACTTGCATTTTCTTAAAAATTCGTATATTTAGAATTGTTTAAACTTGATATTTATATTTAAGGCTGGCTCTGCCGGCCTTTTTGCTTTTAAGGAAAACCATGTCCCATACAAATTTAAGCCGGGCCGGGTTCGACGAAATGAACCTAAGTCCGGATGTTTTTGCTGCATTGCAGACCGTTGGTTATGAAACCCCGACACCTATCCAGGCAATGACCATTCCCCATATGATTCAATACAAAGACCTGTTGGGTCAGGCCAGAACCGGAACAGGGAAAACAGCTGCCTTTGCGCTTCCGCTGCTCTCCCGGATTGATCTTGAGAACAGACGGCCCCAGATCCTTGTATTAACCCCGACCCGGGAACTTGCCATTCAAGTGGCCCAGTCTTTTAAAGACTATGGTGCAAACATGAAGGGACTTAATGTTCTGGCTGTTTATGGGGGCCAAAGCTATGGGGTCCAGTTAGGGCAGTTAAAACGGGGGGTCCATGTGATTGTCGGGACACCGGGCCGCCTCATGGACCATATGCGGCGTAAAACGATTTCCTTTGCCGACCTTACGGGCCTGGTACTGGACGAAGCTGACGAAATGCTCCACATGGGGTTTATTGATGACGTTGAATGGATTTTATCCAAAATTCCTGAAGATAGTCAGATCGCGCTTTTTTCCGCCACCATGCCGGCTCCCATTCAAAAAATTGCAGGCAAGTATCTTAAAGAGCCTGTAAAGATCATTATCCGGCATGATTCAGATGCCACAAACACCATTAACCAGAAATACTGGATGGTAAAAAATGTTAAAAAAAGTGACGCCCTGGTTCGGATACTGGAAGGCTCATCCCATGATGGGGTCATTGTCTTTACCAGGACCCGGAATGATACAATGACCTTGGCCAAGGTTCTGGAAGAAAAAGGATTCAAAGCAGAAGCCCTGAATGGAGATATTGCCCAGGCCGCCCGGGAACGGACGGTAAACCGCCTGAAAAACGGAATTATTGATATTCTTGTGGCAACGGATGTGGCGGCAAGGGGCCTTGATGTGGACCGCATTTCCCATGTCGTCAACTATGATATGCCCTCTAAGACCGAGCCCTATATCCACAGGATCGGAAGAACCGGGCGTGCCGGTCGAACGGGTGAAGCCATACTGTTTGTCCATCAAAATGAACGGTGGATGTTAAAAAAAATTGAGAAAGCCACCCGCCAGACGGTTGAAGAACTTTTTCTGCCATCCAACAGGGAAATTAATGAAAAGCGGATAAAAAATTTTAAGGAAAAAATTTCTCAAACCATCAACACCGAAGATGTCAGTGGGTTCACGGATCTGGTGGAAACCGTGGCAAGGGAACAGGATATTTCAGTTTCCCAGGTGGCTGCGGCCCTGGCAAAGATGCTCCAGGGCAATACCCCTATGTTGCTTGAAAAAACGGGGGACAGGCCTGCTGTTAAAATGACCGGTGCAACGAACCGGGAAAAAGAAAGCGCGACTGTCACACCAAAGGAAAAACCGGCGACGCCCCGGCTTAACTTGGATAAAATCGCCCCTGCCAAAAAGGGGATGGAACGATATCGCATTGAAGTCGGACTCAAGCACGGTCTTAAGCCCAGCGACGTGGTCGGGGCCATTTCAAATGAATCTGGCCTGGAAAGCCGATTTATCGGAGACATCAATATCGATTATGATTATTCTCTGGTGGATCTGCCCTTTGGCATGCCCAAAAACATTTTTCATTTGCTTAAAAGGACCTGGGTCAGGTCAAAAAAAATGTCAATTTCTAAATATGCCTGCTGAAAATAAGGCACATCTGTGGACTATTTAGTGTTTGGACGAAAAGTCACCCATCTGCGGCGTTGCATCTGGGCAACTTTTCGTCCAAACACGGGTTTCCGTTCAGGGACTATTTAGGACCGACCATAGGCTTTACAGCTTGTAACCGATCATCCTCAAGAAATCTTTGCGTTTTTTAATATCATCCTGTGTTTCAACCCCCCTGGAAGAAAAACCGTCCACCACGCCCAGAACGCCTCTGCCCTGGTCGGTCTGGGCCATAATTACCTCCACGGGGTTGGCTGTGGCGCAATGGATGCGCACCACTTCGGGAACCGCCTGGATGGTATTCACGATATTGACGGGGAACATATCTTTCATGAAGATAATAAAGGTATGGCCGGCTGACAGGGCCTGGGCGTTCTTTTTTGCAAGTTCCACCATCTGTTCGTCCGTGCCGGAATGACGGATCAGGCACTCCCCGGAAGCCTCGCAGAACGCCACTCCGAATTTTGCATTGGGTACGGTGCAGACAATGGCCTCATGAATATCTTCAACGGTTTTGATAAAATGGGAATGGCCCAGGATAAAGTTAAGCTCTCCGGGATTTTCTATGGTTACGCTGATTAGTTCCATTATTTCCTCCTTATTCTAATGACAGTGCCCCCCATGACAGATCAAAAGCCTGGTCGTTCTGCTCTAAATTGGTGATCATAAGGGACGGCATGATCCATGCGTGCCCATCGCTGCTCTGGGCCACCCGGATGACGGGAAAGGCGGTCTGCCGGGCAATGGTTTTTACCGTA
>QKDP01000160.1 GCA_003252055.1 Desulfobacter postgatei
GAGGACACAGATAAGCGTCAAATGTTGCAGAGGCAGAATACCCTCGTCCAGGGGTTTGGGCTTGCGGTGCATGATATTATGCCCATATGGATCAACACTGTAGGCAAGGGCCGGGGCGCCGTCGGTCACCATATTGATCCAGAGTAGTAGAATCGCAGTAAGGGGCAGGTTTAATCCGAAAATGGCGGCCAAAAAAATAATAAGCACTTCACCGATATTGCCGGAAAGAAGCAGCATGATGGATTTTTGAATATTGTCGTAGATCCCCCGGCCTTCTTCAATTGCATTGACAATATGAGTAAAGCTGTCATCAAGCAAAACAAAATCCGAAGCCTCTTTGGCAACGTCTGTGCCGCTGCCCACGGCAATGCCGATATTCGCCTTTTTCAATGCCGGGGCATCATTTACGCCGTCACCGGTCATGGCCACCATATGACCGAGTTTCTGCAGCGAACTCACAATGCGCTGCTTGTGTTCCGGCATCACCCGGGCAAAAATATTGGTTTCCTCCTTTAATACGCCCTCCAGGTCTCCATCGGTCATGATTTCGATATCATCACCGGTCAAAACCTTGCCGGCAATACCGATCTCCCTGCCGATGGCTTTGGCGGTTTCCTTATAATCCCCGGTGATCATGATGGTCCTGATCCCTGCCGCCTGTGTCTTCCTGATCGCCTCGATCACATCAGGCCTGGGCGGATCGATCATGGCCTGCAGGCCGACAAAAACAAGATCATCTTCATTAAATTCTTTTTCCGACCTCACTTCTTTGTAGGCAAAAGCCAGAACCCGCATGGCCCGCGATGCATAAATATCGTTTTGTTCAACGACCTGCTCCTTCATTCTGTCACCCAGTCTCTCCGGTGTTCCATTGATCAAAACATATTTACAGCGTTTGAGGATCTGATCCGGCGCCCCTTTGGTGAGGACCATTTTCTTTTCGTTTTTTTCGGTGAGAACGCTCATGAGTTTTCGACCGGAATCAAAAGGCAGCTCGTCCTTTCTGACAAGTTCGTCGCAGCCGTCGTAACCTGCTTTGACGGCACTTACAATCAAGGCCGCCTCAGTCGGATCACCGGTGACCACCCAGGTATCATCTTTTTGATTCAGCGTAGCGTTATTACAAACAAATCCTATGTGAAACAACAGGGGATCCACCGATTGTGAAAGCTCGCCTTGCGGATCATAACCGGCCCCGGTCAGGGACGCCTCCGAGTCAAAGGTCCAGGCATAGCGCACCGTCATCTGATTTTGGGTAAGGGTGCCGGTCTTATCGGTACAGATAACATCGCAACTGCCGAGTGTTTCCACAGAAGACAATTTGCGGACCAGGGCCTTTTTCCTGAGCAGCCGCTTGACGCCGACACTGAGAGCGATGGTAACCACAGCGGGTAAGGCGGTCGGCACCGCGGCGACAGCAAGGCTTATGGCGATAAAGGCAAAGGCGATAAAGGTGTGGCCGGAAACCGCTCCATGCCCCATAAACTCCTTGGTAAAGTATGCTAGAAAAACGACAAAGCAAATGGACAAAATAGCATACCCCAGCTTGCGCCCGAAAACGTCCAACCGCCTCTGCAGGGGCGTCATTTCCTCTTTGGCTCCTTTAATGAGCGAGGTTATTCTGCCGATCTGGGTTTGCATACCGGTTGAGGTCGCAACCGCAAGGCTGTTGCCCGTAACGACTGCTGTTGAGGCAAAAAGCATATTGGTTTGCGAACCGATCTGCACGTCGGCGTTTATGGGAGCATCGTTTTTTTCAACCGGAACACTCTCACCGGTGAGCGCAGACTCTTCAACCTTAAGGCGCACCGCATCGATTATTCTGCCGTCGGCCGGCACTTTATCACCGGCTTCAAGATAAAATATGTCACCCGGCACCAGGTATTTCGCATCGATCATTTTTCGAACGCCGTCACGGATCACGATCGTCTGGATCGTTGTCATCTTTTTCAAGGCTTCCAGCGACTTATGGGCGCTCAATTCCTGAAAAAATCCAATAAAGGCATTGGCGAGCAGGATGATCAGAATAATGGCCGAATCCACGTATTCGCCGATCAGAACTGAAAAAACTACGGCAAACAGCAGTATATAGATGATAAAACTCTTGAATTGGTCGATAAAAACCAGCAAAGGGTTTATTGAAGTGCCGACTTCCAGTTGGTTCAGGCCGTGCTGTTCCCTTCTATCTTCGACCTCGTTCTCATCAAGCCCGTGCCGGGTAACCTTCAAATGAGATAAAACGGTTTCAATGGGTTCACGGTAATAGATCATGTTTGCAGCCGCCCTCAAATAGATGGTAAAACATTGTTAACCCTGAGATTGCATAAAAAATTTGAATTGGGGTGTGATAAAAGTTGAGCAGCCTCATAAATAAAGGCTATATTAAGTCGTCCAAACAAAAAATAACCGAATTCAGGAGGCCATCTCAAGTGAAGCACAGTAAAGCACAGATTTATACTAAATTCCATAAAATTCCCGGGATCAACTTTAATGAAGTGTTCTGATGATATGGATGAACCAAACATCAATTTGGACTTACACCTGCAAGATCTGAGTTGAAGTCTTTTTCAGGAAAGGTTGAATATGCTGTATGACGTGATTATCGTGGGCGGCGGGCCCGCAGGGCTGTTTGCGGCGTATCATCTGATGGAACATGCCAGTCTCAAGGTATTGCTCATTGAACGGGGAAGACCGCCGCAGAAACGTAAATGTCCCATCAGCAAAGTTCAGAAATGTGCCCAGTGCGATCCGTGCAATATTCTGTCCGGCATTGGCGGGGCCGGCCTGTACTCGGACGGAAAACTGAATTTCATTCCAAAGCTTGGCAAAACCGATCTGACCCAGTTCATGCCCATGCTCAAGGCCCAGGCCCTGATTGATGAAACCGAAGATATTTTTACCCGGTTTAAAATGGATTCCCAAGTATTTCCCACCAACATGGATGAGGCCAGTCTCGTCCGCAAGGAAGCCAAGCGGTTCGGCATCAATCTTCTGCTCATCCGGCAAAAGCATCTGGGCAGTGACAAGCTGCCGGGCTACATCACGGGCCTGGCCGACTACATCCAGTCCAAAGGCCTTGAGATACGCACCAGTGAGAATGTAACAGACATTATTGAAAAAGACGGGGTTATCCAGGGGGTGGTATCTGACAAGGGGATTTATCATGCCCACAACGTAATTCTGGCACCGGGCCGCATCGGGGCCAACTGGGTATCATCCCTGGCCCTTAAATATGGCATTGAATTGAGGCAGCGGGGCATAGAAGTCGGTGTCCGGGTGGAGGTGCACAATGATATCATGGATGATCTGTGCAATGTGATCTATGACCCCACATTTTTCATCCGCACCCACACCTATGATGACCTGACCCGGACATTCTGCACCAACCAGGGCGGTTTTGTGGCGTTGGAAAATTACCAGGATTTTGTCTGCGTCAACGGGCATGCCTATTCAGACAAAAAATCGAGCAATACCAATTTTGCTTTTCTGTCAAAGGTGGTGCTCACCGAACCGATCACTGACAACCAGGCTTACGGAGAATCCATCGGGCGGCTGGCCAGCATCATCGGCGGAGGCAAACCCATTCTTCAACGATTCGGGGATCTGAAACGGGCCAGACGATCCACCTGGAACCGAGTCAACAAAAGCTACATTGAACCCACCATGACCAATGTGGTGTGCGGGGACATTGCCATGGCTCTGCCCGAGCGGATCCTGTCCAATCTGATCGAAGGGCTGGAAACCTTAAACCTGGTGGTGCCCGGGGTCTCCAATGATGAAACCCTGCTTTATGCCCCGGAAATCAAATTTTTTGCCACCCAGATTGAAACCACGCCGCATCTGGAAACCAAAATCAAGGGCATGTACGTGGCAGGAGACGGCCCGGGTGTGGCCGGCAACATCGTATCGGCAGCGGCCACAGGACTGATTCCGGCAAAAAAAATTATTGCTTCGCTTTAGGCCCATCTTTTCGAACGAAAAGATGGGTTAAAAAAACTAAAATTTTTAATTGATCTGTGATTAGATTATTCTATAATAACAGCCATGGGCTGGCCTGGTCTATCAACACCCAGACTCAACCCACAACAAAACATGAAAGTAATTCAACAAGTTATTGTAACTTTCATATAAATATTGTTGACAGTATCCGCGATGCTGGGAAGATATTTCTTTTCGGTCCCGGTGAGGCCTGACGATAACTGAAAAAGGAAATTGAAAGGAACAATGAGTTGGCTTCAAGTATCAAAGGGGAGGAAACAACCGAGAAAATGACTTCCAATCAAATCAAGGTTAAAGTCATCGCTTTTTATTCCTGGCCGGCAATACCGGGGCGATCTACTCTCATTAGGGAAGATCGTTGCACAGCAACCCATTGATCCATGGATAGATATGCTTTTTTTGGAAAGTTTCATACACCGGATGACATTGGCTGAGATTGTTTCACGCTGGATGGTCAATCGGCCGATGTCCACGGATGTCAAGCAACTTAAGGAGATTATAAATTTCAACTCTTATATTGCCAGGATCTGGGTTGAATTTTTTACCAAAAATCTGGCCAGAAGCTTCTACGGCAAGGATTGCTTGAGCTTTTCCGCAAAGACCAAAGGGATTCTCAAGGATTTTGTGGTGAAACATCCGGTCTATACCACTCCCCAAATCACCTGGCTGATCGACCGATATAACCGGTATCCTGAAGATTTTTACAGAGAGACCCCCTTTGATGGGAAGATCTATTATTACGAGGGGCAGGATGCGCCTGTCTTTATCGGCACAACGCGGATCAAACGGTTCCGAAGGATTGCTGAAAAGGGCAGCCGCCGGATTGTTGATTTTTTATTCGAACGAATCCGCAAGCATGCTGATGACCTTGCCGCTGAACGTGCCGATCGTTTGGGCATCATTAAGAAAGAACAGCTGGTTACACCTCAGAATATAATGATTGATGAATTCAGCCATGCTGAACGGCGGCTCATCAAAAGTATCCGGGTTGGAACAATCCAGTCGGAATTTCCGCTGCTTTCGATCCCTGACATTGTGGGGGTCAAGTTTATTGTGGAGCAGGACCAGCACTCCCGGTTTATTGAAACCATCAATGCATTAAAGGGCTGTACCCTTATAGAAAAGGAAGAACACAAAGGTAACTACAATGCAATTAATTTTCGTATTGCCTATGATCTGCCTCGAGAGCTGCTTCAAGCCCACCCGCCTTCCGGCAGGTATGCTGAAATCATGCGTAGACGCGGAATCAACCTGGACCAGATCCATCATCTATACAATACATTTCTAACCGCCGGTGAGGATCAGGTGCACCTCGAACTTATCGTTTGTAATTTCAATGATTTTATCGAATCAGAAATCGGCAAAAGCATGCATGAGGAGCGGATACTTACCCAGCGTGCCAATCGCGAATACAACTCTCACCTGGCTACCAACATTCGGTATCTGATGAACTACATGCTTACGCTCTGTCTTGCGCCATCTTCCCCTGAGTACGAGGATGTGCCGATCAAGCTGTGGGTTAAATATATGCCTGACACCATTGATTGCCTTATTCGCAATCTTTATCATGTTCCGTCTGACAGCTCTTTTGATGCACCAAATGAGGAAAACAAAAACAATGACTAATGTTATCGACAAACAAACTGACCAACACGATTTTGGAGTTTGGCACCTTCGCGAGCACATCTCCGTCACATTAATATTACTGGAAACGGCACCAGATATATTCGCGGTTAGCTATGATGTCAGTTATAGCGGCGTGAAAGATGGGCATGTTTCAGGTGGACCCTTTCCGGTAGACGGCAACGGCACTCATGTTGTGAATCAAAATCCCAAAGTGACGGTTGCCTTCTCCAACTGGTCTGAGGACAAAGCGAATCACCTGATTTCCACCCACTGTAATATCTCTGTCGATGCCCATGTACTCGGCAATATCACAGTCTTCGACAAAACCATAGGTGGCAAATACGGCGTTTGGGAAACGTGATCAAAGTCCAATAGCGGTAACTTAAGCAAGGGGCGTAGGTAGGTTGAGGTGACGAAGGAACCACCACATTTTCAATCATAAATGCCAACAAGATCGACCACATCCCTGAATCCCGATAGGGCGATAATCAACTGAAAGAGTCAGGACTGCAGGTAGCGTAAAAGAACGTCTCCCAACTTGTTTAGGGCACCGACATAAAAGTGATCTGTATTGGAAATAACCGCTACGTGTGGGGTAATCTTCCATTTAGACAAAAGATCGTGCACCAGAAAAACAGGAGAAAAATCATCATTTTCACCAGTGATAATCAGTCCTGTATTGGGCAACTGTCCCACCTGGTCAAAACTTAACAACGCGGCCGGCGGCGATACCATAATATGATCGCAGATGTCAATACCGGTACTGACGACATGGGCATTTACCCATGAACCAAAAGAGTATCCGGCAAGGAAAAGCTGATCATACCCCTGGTCGGATAAAAAAGCTAAAGCGCTTCTGACATCATCCTGCTCGCCCCGTCCATTGTCAAATTCTCCGGAACTGCCCCCGGTCCCTCTGAAATTAAAACGTAAGGTAGCAATCCCGGCAGATTGAAAGCAAGCGGCCATCCGGCATATCACAGGCGCATCCATGTTCCCGCCATAAAGGGGATGGGGATGCGCCAGTACCACGGCCTTCCCTGTATCCTGGCGGTTTAAACACCCCTCAAGACAGATATTGCCGGAACCGGTTATGGTGATCAATTCTTCAATCATTTCTTATTTTTCAAAGCAGCCCTGATGAATGCCTTGAACAGAGGATGGGGAACCATGGGTTTGGACTTGAATTCCGGATGAAACTGGCAGCCCAGAAACCACGGGTGATCTTTAAGTTCCACAATTTCCACCAGGTCATGGTCAGGGGATGTCCCTGAAATAACAAGTCCGGCATCCACCAGTTTGTCCTTGTATTCATTATTGAACTCAAAACGGTGGCGATGCCGTTCGGAAATATTTTCGGTCTTGTAGGCATTCATGGCAAAGGTGTTTTCAACCAGAAGACAGGGATAGGCCCCCAACCGCATGGTGCCGCCTTTATCCGAGGATTCATCCCGTTTTTCCACCTTTCCGGTCTGTTCATCCACCCACTCTTTCATCAGATAAATCACCGGATAGGGCGTGTCAATATCAAATTCTTCGCTGTTGGCATCTTCCAGACCGGCAAGATTGCGTGCAATCTCGATCACGGCCATCTGCATGCCAAGGCAGATGCCGAAAAAGGGCACCTTATTTTCACGGGCATACCCGGCAGCAAGAATCTTTCCTTCAATCCCCCGGGTTCCGAACCCGCCCGGAACCAGGACACCATCGACCTTGGACAGCACGTCATCCACATTCTCCTTTGTCAGGGTGCTGGAATCCACAAATTGCAGATTCACCTTGGTGTCATTGGAGATACCGCCGTGGGTCAGTGCCTCGTTCAGACTTTTATAGCTCTCGGTCAAGTCCACATATTTGCCCACAATGGCGATGGTGACATTGTACCTTGGATTTTTCAGGCGCTCCACCATCTCCCGCCAGCCCTCAATGCGCGGGGCACGGGCCCAGATGTTCAGCTTTTTGAGAATCATGTCCCCCAGGCCTTCTTCATTGTAGACAATGGGCACATCATAGATGCAGTCCACATCCTTGGCTGTAAATACGGCATCAGGTCCGACATTGCAGAACAGGGCAATCTTGTTTTTAATATCCTGGGTCAAAAGGCTCTCCGTACGGCACAAAAGGATATCCGGCTGGATACCGATGCTGCGAAGTTCCTTGACACTGTGCTGGGTGGGTTTGGTTTTCACCTCACAGGCGGTTTTAATATAAGGCACCAGGGTCAGGTGGATGTAAATCACGTTGGCGGGGCCGGCATCGGCTTTGAACTGGCGAATGGCCTCAAGAAAGGGAAGGGATTCAATATCCCCGATGGTGCCGCCGATCTCAACAATCACGACATCGGTGTCCTGGGAAACCAGGCAGATGGCCCGTTTAATCTCGTCAGTAATATGGGGGATCACCTGAACAGTGCCGCCAAGGTATTCGCCCCGGCGCTCCTTGGTGATCACCTGATGATAGATCTTTCCTGTGGTGAAATTGTTGTTCTTGCCAAGTTTGGCATTGGTGAACCGTTCATAATGCCCCAGGTCAAGATCGGTTTCCGCACCGTCATCTGTGACAAACACTTCACCGTGCTGGAAGGGGTTCATGGTGCCGGGGTCAACATTTATGTAAGGATCCAGTTTCTGAATGGTCACGGTCAGCCCCCGGCTTTCCAGAAGCATGCCGATGGCCGCAGATGCCAGTCCTTTCCCCAATGATGATAACACCCCGCCTGTTACAAAAATATATTTGGTTGTCTCAGCCATCCAGTCCTCACTTCCACGCTTTTTGAATCATAAAGGTGAGGCATTTATTAAAAATAAACGCCTCACCTAATATCTTTTTACCATAAACACATCTGGTTTATTTTAAAACAAACAGATCTTCCGGAAACACGGCGCAGTCACCCAGTTCCTCTTCTATGCGAATCAGTTGATTGTATTTTGCAACACGGTCACTTCTGGACATGGATCCGGTCTTTATCTGTCCGGAATTCACGCCCACAGAAAGGTCGGCAATAAAGCTGTCTTCGGTTTCACCAGACCTGTGGGAAACCACAGTGGTATACCCCGAATCCTTGGCCATCTGGATGGTGTCAAGGGTTTCGGTCACGGTGCCGATCTGGTTAAGCTTGATCAGAATGGAGTTGCCCACACCTCTGGCAATGCCCTGTTTAAAGATATCCGGGTTTGTAACAAAGATATCATCGCCCACAATCTGAATACGGTTGCCCAGGCGTTCGGTCATGATTTCCCAGTTGTCCCAGTCTCCTTCGGCCAGACCGTCTTCAATGGAAACCAAAGGATATTTATCAATCAGACTTTCATAATAGTCAATGAGTTCAGCAGGGGATAATTCCCTGTTTTCAGAGGCAAATACATACTTGCCGTTTTTGTAGAACTCGCTGGCTGCGGCATCCAGGCCGATGCCGATGTCCTTGCCCGGACGATAGCCGGCAGCTTCAATGGCGGCAATAATGTTTTCAATGGCCTCTTCATTGGACTGAAGGTCCGGAGCGAATCCGCCTTCGTCACCTACGCCCGTGGCAAGCCCCTTGCCTTTGAGTATCTTTTTCAGGTTATGAAAGGTTTCCGCGCCCATACGGACAGCTTCGGTTACATTGGCTGCCCCAAAGGGAAGAATCATGAACTCCTGGATATCCAGGTTGTTGGCAGCATGGGCACCGCCGTTGATGATATTCATCATGGGAACAGGCACGACCCGTGCATTGATGCCGCCGATATGGCGGTACAATGGAATCCCGTTGGCTGCAGCGGCAGCTCTTGCGGCGGCCATGGAGACTCCTAGAATAGCATTGGCACCCAACCGTGATTTGTTTTCAGTTCCGTCAATATCAATCATGGTCCGGTCCAGTCCGGCCTGGTCCATGGCATCATAGCCGATGATCTCCGGGGCCAGGACTTCATTGACATTGGTCACGGCATTGAGTACGCCTTTGCCCATAAAACGGTTCTCGGCATTGTCACGAAGCTCAAGGGCCTCCCTTGTACCGGTCGAGGCTCCGGAAGGCACAGCAGCCCGCCCCTGTGCGCCGCAGGCCAGGGTCACATCCACTTCAACCGTAGGATTTCCTCTGGAATCAATAATTTCCCTTGCCCTGACATCAATCAGTTCCGTCATTTTTTCACCCCTTATTTTATATTTGGATAATTATTTAATGTTTGCACCGGATTGTCCGAATTTAGAATCTTGTATATAACCTGCCCTTAATATCAATTTGCCGGGGCATATTCAAGGTCTTGTCCCAATTTAATTTCGACCACAGGCCTAACACATTTCATCCGTGTCCAATGGAAGAAAAAGCCAAAACAGCGCTCAATAACAAAAAAAGTCAAAACCTTTACCAGCAAGCCTTAAACACCACATAAATGACAGACTATAGGGTTAAAAATTGGAGATAAATATTGAGTACCCGTTTTCATTTTTCAGGTGCTTGATGGTGATAACTATTAATAATAGTCTCGGATTTTGAACCATGCATTTGGGAGACTTCAATATTGATGTAGTCCTCAGTAGGAATCCCCAATCCACCCGCCTCCACAATACTTCTGCTATTGAATGCAGTTTTGAAATAACCCCGGGCGAGGATAGACACAGTTAACGCCTTTCATTTTCTAATCTGGAACCTAATCGAAAAATGGCATAAACTTGAATGCAAATTTTTTTGTAACGCTGCTGATGGGTGACTTTTCGTCCAAACACTATCTAAAAAAAGAGAGCTTTGGTCGATGCGATGTGCAGGTGAAATTATCTTAAGATGTTTTTTTCATAAAAGGGTAAATATGGAGTCGAAAGAAAATGCTTAAAATAGTGGCAGACTGCTGGGCACTACTTCTTGGAATGGGACTTATCATGCTGGGAAACGGCCTGCAAATGTCTCTGCTTGGGGTTCGCGCCTCCATAGAAAATTTTGGCACCACTACTACTGGGTTTATGATGTCCGGGTATTTCCTTGGCTTAATATTCGGTTGCAATATTGCACCGTTCTTGGTTAAACGGGTTGGACATATTCGTATTTTTGGCGCACTTGCATCTTTTGCATCAACTTCCATTCTTCTCCAAGCTATATTTATAGACCCATTCATCTGGTGGACAATGAGATTAATAACCGGGTTCTCATATGCCGGACTTTACATCGTTGCAGAAAGCTGGCTTAACGAGTCGGCGACCAACCGAACTCGCGGAAAACTTTTTAGCCTGTATATGTTGATTTCATTTGGTGGTATGGCTGGCGGCCAAATGATGCTGAATTTTTTTTCACCATCAGGTTTTGAATTATTTCTGCTGGTCTCTCTCTTAATAAGTCTGGCAGTAATCCCTATTTTAATATCAGTATCTCAGGCTCCACAATTTGAGATGATGGAAAAGGTAAATATCGTTCAATTATACAGGGTATCCCCCCTTGGTGTAATGGGTATGATTGTCAGCGGCATGGTAATAGGTGCCATTTATGCTATGGGACCAGTTTTCGCTACTAATATAGGAATGTCAGTCAAAGAAGTTTCCTTTTTTATGCTGATGATCATCCTTGGCGGATTTTTATTTCAATATCCATTAGGCTGGTTATCTGATTTTATCGGTCGAAGAAAAGTAATCGTTTTAAGCTGCGTCTTAGGCACAGGTGTTTCGATTTTTGCTATCACTCTTTCTTCGGATAATACGATTTTCTTTTTAATGATAGCCTGTGTTGGCGGGTTTTCCCTCCCGCTCTATGCACTATGCGGAGTGCATATTAATGACTACCTGAACCCTACTCAGATGGTAGCTGCCAGCGGTGTCTTAGTGCTGCTAAGCTCATTAGGTGCAACAATAGGCTCACCGTTAACCGCCGCAGCAATGGATGTTTTTGGTTTAAACGCATTTTATGGAAGCGTTGCAACCATGCTGGCATCTATTTCTATTTTTTCTTTATGGCGAAAAACCAAACGTCCTGAAATTGCAGTCGAGAACGCAGGGGATTTTGTGGTAATGACTCCAAGTCCACTTACTGCATCTCTTAATCCGGACGTTACGCTAAATCAAATCGAAATTGCTACAACCAAAGAACCCGAACAGATTCAATATAGCTTTGATGAGTTGTTAAATAACATGGAAAGCCAAGAACTTTCGTGATCTGTTAAAAGATCACAGGCAGAAATAATGAAAATAGTCAACGCCTCTATTGGGAAGGGTTTGGGTCCGAAATTATAGACACATGTGTCGCTCATCACCTAAATCAAAAATCCGTACAAAAAAGTAATACCGGAATGTTGAATATTAATAAAAGTCCTTCCTCTTCTGAAATCAGAGACGGTAACCCAAGTTTTCGAGCGAAAAGGAGAAACTCTATAATGTCAAGTGGTTAGGTTTTTGTATGGCACTACATGTTTTCCGTAGCAAAATATCATGTTAAAAAGCATTGGAAATTTTTCAAAATTTGGTGTAAGCAAAAATAACT
>QKDP01000174.1 GCA_003252055.1 Desulfobacter postgatei
CATCGCCTCCTTGATGGCGGCTTTATTTTTTTTCTGAATTTTAATAATGCGGTCAAGTTTGCCTAACTGGGCAAGTCCCACAGCAGCATTAAGTTCGGATATCCTGTAGTTGGTGCCCATGATGGGATGATCATCCGCGCCTCGGTCAGGCCCGCCTAAGTGGTCATGGCCATGGTCTGCATATTGGTGACACCGGGTGTAAATCTCTTCATCATTTGTGATAATACCGCCGCCTTCACCACAGGTCACGGTTTTAACCGAATCAAAGGAAAAACAGCCGGCCTTGCCGAATGTGCCCAAATGGCTGCCCTTGAAAGTTGCGCCCAAAGACTGGCAGGCATCTTCCAAAAGCACCAGGCCCTTTTTATCGCAAAAGGCTTTGATCTCATCAATCCTTGCCATGGCCCCGCACATGTGCACTGGTACCACTGCCTTTGTCCGCGACGTTACTGCTGCTTCCAGACGGTCCGGGTCCAGGCAAAGAGTCTGGTCAATGTCTGCAAACACAGGGATTGCGCCTGCCTGGATCACGGCTTCAAATGTAGCCACAAAGGTAAACGGCGGTACAATGACCTCGTCTCCGGCCCCGATGCCGCAGGCCGCAAGGGCCGTACAAAGCGCGGCTGTTCCGCTGGAACACAGGTGGCTGAACCCGGCACCTGTTATTTGGGCCAGTTTTTTTTCAAATTCCAGGGCTTTAAAATGGCCGTTTCTGGCCCCTTCAAATCCGTACCTGAATAAAACGCCTGTTTCCAGTACATCATTGACCTGTTTACGTTCCTCATCTGAAAATAATTCAAAGCCAGGCATGCGTTCTCCTTATGTTGCACAAATTTTTCCGCCCCAGCGCGGAAAAATTCAATAATTGACTATAAAAATTAGGAATAAATAGCAAATCCGGGATATGTTTTCAAGGTGGATCCAAATATTGACTTTCATTTTTCTAATGCTTATAACCCTTTTACCGGAAAGGTTCAATATGAGGAAAAAACCACAGCTTTTTTTACCTTTAATTTATATGGCAGACAACAAACAGACACAGACATACCAGGGATATGAACAGGGGCCCATTCACCCGACCAATGATGCATACAGTCTACTGTTGCGTCTGATCCGGAACTGTCCGTGGAACCGCTGTTCCTTTTGCCCGGTATATAAAAAGCAGAAATTTTCCATACGCTCCGTGGAAGACATTATTAAAGACATTGACCTGATTCGCACATACATTGACAGACTGCTTCAGGAAAATGCCCTGCCCATTGCCTTTGACCAGGAACGGATTCATTCCATTTATACCAGTTTCCAGGCGCGGGACCGGGTTGCATTCAACAGCGCCGTCAAGTGGTATACCGCGGGCATGACCTCCATTTTTCTCCAGGACGCCAATCCCCTGGTTATGAAACCCAAGGACCTGCTTTTTATTCTCAGGCATATCAAGGACTGTTTTCCTCAAACCGAAACCATTGCCACCTATGCCAGAAGCCGCACCATCCTTCAATTGCCCGATGGTGCCCTGGAACAGATGCATAAACTTGGCCTTAACCGGATTCACGTGGGGCTTGAGAGCGGGTCAAATTTAGTGCTCAGCCGTATGCGCAAAGGGGTTGACAGAGCCGGCCACATAGCGGCGGGTAAACGGATCCGGCAGGCAGGCATCAAGTTGTATGCCTATGTGATGCCGGGCTTAGGTGGCGTTGATCTGTCCATTGAGCATGCCCTTGAGACCGCTGAAGTCCTGAATGCAATTAATCCGGATGTGATCAAAATCCGGACCCTTGGCCTTTCGCCTTCCACAGAACTTGCCCACTGGCAGTTTCGGGGCATGTTTGAAAAACCGGGGGATGCCATGATTGCCACGGAAGTGCGCCTGATGCTTGAGGCCCTGGACAATATCCAGTCCCGTATAAAAAGTGATCACATTCTGAATTTATTTGAAACCGTTACCGGTAAGATGCCCCATGACAAGGAGAAAATGATCGGGATCATTGACCGGTTTTTTGAACTGCCCCCCAAAGAGCGCATCCTATACCAGATCGGTCGGCGCATGGGCTTTTTCAAGGGGCTTGAAGACATGGATACAAGCCCCCAGATGGACCAGGTGCGGCTTGCCTGTGAAAATTACGGGGTTACACCGAAAAATGTGGATCAGATCCTTGAGCGGTTAATGATGCGGTTTGTCTGACTTGATTGAGCCTAAACATTTATATATTCACGTCCCTTTTTGTATAAAAAAATGCAGGTATTGCGATTTCTATTCCAAAACCGACCTGTCCCTGATTCCTGATTATGTGACGGCCCTGGTCCAGGAGATTCGGCTGCGTTCACATTCAACTGAATCACAACCCAAAGGCGGCGTAGCAACCGTGTATTTCGGGGGCGGCACCCCGTCTTTGCTTGGGCCACGGCACCTTGAAGCCGTTCTGCAGGAACTGGACAACGCCTTTGGCCTTTGCCGCCAGACCGAAATCACTTTTGAAGCCAATCCCGGTACCCTGGACGACATCCATCTGAAATCGTTCCATGGTCTGGGCATTAACCGTATAAGCCTGGGTGTTCAGTCATTTGATCCGGCGTATCTTTCCCTTTTGGGACGTACCCATTCAGCCGGTGATGCCGTGCATGCCGTTGAAAAGGTCCGTGCTGCCGGGATCGAAAATATCAGCCTGGATCTGATTTACGGCCTTGCCGGTCAGACCGGCGACCACTTGGTCCGAGAGCTTGACGTTGCTTTGGATCTTACGCCTGCGCATCTGTCCTGCTACATGCTCACCCTGGAACCGGGCACAGCCCTGCATGCCATGCATGAACGGGGTAAGTTTTTACCCATGGCACAACCGGATCAGGTCGATCTGTTCTGTGTGGCTGCCAAATATCTGAAAGCCCGTGGATGGGATCATTATGAAGTATCCAATTTTGCAAGGGATACATCCCTTCGTTCCCGGCACAACAGTGCGTACTGGCAGATGGTGCCCTACCATGGATTTGGGCCGGCCGCCCATTCCTATGCCGTAAAATTCGACACGAATGGATCACCCTTGTATAAGCGGTTTTGGAATGCACCGGACCTGAATGGATATATCAATACCTTAAAATCAAACAATCTTCCCGCATCTGACTATGAAACCCTCACCCTGGAACAGCGGCAGATGGAGTATGTCATGGTGGGCCTGCGGACATCCCTGGGCCTTGATATCAGAACCGGACAAAACCTGTGG
>QKDP01000278.1 GCA_003252055.1 Desulfobacter postgatei
CCCCGAAGATTTGGGCAGCCATTTAAATGGAAAACGGTTTGTACTTTTAACCGTGTGTACCAGCAGCCAGATCCAGGGCAGGATAAGCAGAAGCAGAAACCAGGGAGAGGCAAATCGAAACATCAGGCATCCTCCACGTCTTCTTTGGTTGCTGCATCTGCGACAATCTGTTCAATCCGGGCCACAAGGCTGCCGGCCAGGGTCAGATCCTGCTGCATACGCCCGGCATCCAGGGGGACCTGGGCATCCAGGGGCATGTAGCGGATGGGATCACACTGGTCCTGGAACCGGATCAATTCGGTTTTAAGCCCTGTATCCGGAAAATGAAGGCTTTTAACGGCCCTGGCCATCTCCTGGGAGGTCATCTCGGAACAATTGATTTGAAACGTGCCTGAAACATAGGCTTTTACAATACGACCCAGTTCAAAATAATAAATTTTGGCATCGTGTCCGAAATCAGCCACGCACCGTTCCAGGTCCCGGACCGCTGTTTCGTATGCAGAAAGCAGGGGAAGGGCCAGGGCCTCTTGGGCCTTATTCTTTCTTCTTTTACGCCAGTACCTGATAAGCAGGACAATTAGCGCACAAAGCACAAGTGCCCCTGTCCCCCAAATTATCCCCCGGACCAGTCCGGGATCCAGGCCTGTCATCACCGGAGGCCGTATGTCATGAATATCTTCAAGCATCAGCGCCTGCTCTCCCGGAGCATGAAATACCGGGTCAATACGTCGGATACACTGTCAGTGGTGGTGACATCCACAAGATCCACCCGGACTTTGGTAAACACAGACTCTGTCAGGGTATGTATTTTCTGCCGTTGATCCGTATACCATTGCCGCATCTTTTTGCTGCCCGCATCCATGAACGTCTCTTCCCCGGTTTCAAAATCCTTTACCCGCACAATACCGGCAAAGGGCAGGTGAAAGGCCCCATCATCAAACACACGCATGCCCACCACCTCATGCCGCCGGTTTAAAAGGCGCAGGCTTTTTTCGTATTCCGGGGAGAGATAATCGGAAATTACAAAGGCAAAACTCCGCTTTTTACTGATTTTTGCCATAAAATCCAGGGCAGAGGCGATATCCGTGCCCACACCCTTGGGCGCAAAGGTGAAAATCTCCTTGATCACCCGCCAGATATGGGCAGAGCCCTTTTTAGGCGGGATATACTTTTCCACCTGGTCCGTGAAAAAAATCACCCCTACCTTGTCATTATTTTTAATGGCGTTAAATGCCAGAACCGATGCCAGCTCCGCCACCTTTTCAAGTTTGCTGCCCGAATGGGTGCCGAAATTCAAAGATGCACTCATGTCAATAAGCAGCATGACAATGGATTCGCGCTCTTCCCTGTACAGCTTGACAAACACCTTGCCCGTACGCGCCGAAACATTCCAGTCAATGGACTTGACATCGTCGCCCGGGGCGTACTCGCGCACCTCTTCAAATTCAATACCCGACCCTTTGAACACAGACCTGTACTGTCCTGCCATCAGGGTGTTGACGGTTCTGCGGGACTTTATATGAATCTGTTTGATCTTTTTTATGATATGGGCAGGAATCATTTCATGATCACCTGTAACTATTGCTTATGGTACTTCCACGGAATCGAACAGATCCGCCACCACCTGCTCGGTTGAAATCTCTTCAGCCTCGGCCTCAAAGGAGAGCAGAATTCTGTGCCGCAGTACATCAGGTCCGGCAAGTTTTATGTCCTGGGGCGTAACATAGGCCCGGCCGGCAAGAAATGCGGTAACCCTTGCGGCCTTGGCCAGGAAAATGGTTGCCCTGGGCGAGGCCCCGTACTCGATGTAATGGCCGGTCTGCATTTTACAGGATTCCGGGTTTCGTGTGGCAAAGATCAGGTTGACGATGTATTCTTTGAGTTTTTCATCCACATACACCTGATCCACCAGGCGTTTTAATCCGGCAAGATCCTCACAGGACACAACGGGGGTGATCTCTTCTACCGCGGCAAAGCTTGTCTTTTTAAGGATCTCAATCTCCTGGGCCCGGCTGGGGTATTCCACCAGCACCTTGAGCATAAAGCGGTCCACCTGGGCCTCGGGCAAGGGATAGGTGCCCTCCTGCTCAATGGGGTTCTGGGTGGCCAGCACCAGAAAGGGGGACGGCAGAGCATAGGTGGTGTCGCCGATGGTCACCTGTTTTTCCTCCATGGCCTCCAAAAGTGCGGACTGCACCTTGGAAGGGGCCCGGTTAATTTCGTCGGCCAGAATAATATTATTGAACAACGGGCCTTTACGGGTGACAAAATCCGTGGTTTTGGGCCGGTAGATCTCGGTACCGGTCAGATCCGCAGGCAAAAGATCCGGGGTAAACTGAATGCGTTTGAAATCTGCCCGGACAGCGGCGGCCAACGCCTTGACCGCCGAGGTTTTTGCAAGTCCCGGCACCCCTTCAATGAGCACGTGTCCGCCGGTGAGAAGACCTGTCAGCAGGCCGTCAACCAGGTTCTCCTGACCCACCAGGGTTTTGCCCACCTCACTGCGGATACGGTTCACCAGAAGATGGGCGGTCTCTATCTGCTTTGTGATTTCTTCCATAACGTACCAATCCTTATGTACTGGCCTTTGTTCCTATATTTGGGGCCATGATTTAGGGCGGCCGCAGAAAAGGCCCGGCCCTGGATGAACAATATTTTTCGCTTTAATATAGCGCGCGCAAATGTGGTGTCAAATGACAAAAAGGTTATGTTCAGAATCAAGGCAATCGCATGTAAAAAACATACGCGCCCCCAAGATTGACACGATTCAACCCCTTTGTGGTATTTTATGACAGCGGCTTAATTTTTTTATTTATACAATGTTCCCAACGAAAGAAAGAGAATCAGAAGTTTTTCGCGCTCTTAATCCATAAGCCCACGATACATCTCATCATTGTAACCAATCATTAACATCTTATCGATTTCTACCGTTGGTGCTCGAAGATTACCTGATCTACCTATTGCTGCTTTTAATATCTCTTCACGATTTGTTTCATCAGGTGAAAAAGTCAGTACCTTCTTACCCTTCCCAATATGAACGATGTCATACTGCTTGATCCTCTCCCAAGCTGATTCCAGATTAATCCCTTCCTTCCTGGCATCAGTCACCTGTCCTACCCCAATCTGATTATCGTCAAAAAACTTTTGAGCTTTTTTACATGATACTCAGCCTTTTCTGAAATATGCCCACCCCACTGTCATGACAATCTCCCTCCAACCTATTCAAAGTGATAATGGTTCCTGGGGCTCCAAATTATCAAGTCGTTAAATCAGAGTCAATCGCTCCGTGAATCCACACTCGATATTTCATAAAGCAGGCTATGCGTCTTTTAGGATTGCCATTGGGGATATAGGGGAAAGAATATTTTCCCCAGAGGTTAACGATGGTTTGGTTAAGCCGATTGATCAGCGTCAATTATAATTCGGTGGTCATGCAGGAGATGGGCACAAAATGGATTCGGTTTACGGAAAGAGCCTAATGGTGCGAAAAGTTAATTTTATAATGATCATCAACTCTTGCATTCCAAACATACAAAGCCAACATTATAAATGGAATTGCAACAATAAAACCGATAAATGGCAACACTGTCACTGCAATGGCGCAGGTCAGTGAAACGGTAGCCAGCACAATTTTTAAAACTCTTTGTGGGAGACATTTTATTGATTTCATGATGTCCTCCTTCTCCCGTTTTATTGGAATTGTTCGACGGGATTTTTTCATCTAACGCCCACTAAATTTTTTGGGGCCGGGGTGAGCCATCTTTATTCTATTAATATAAGAATTCGGACGAAAAAAATAATATGGCACATACTTTCTCAGTTATTCTTGAGACCAAAATATCAATTTCCGATTAGGGTGTATTTTATGAGGACAGCCGAAAATTCAGCCGTCATATCCGTGATGATGCCGGGGAGATCTCCACATTTTTGGGGTGAGTTGGCAGGCCATGCTTTAGAAAGTGGGCAAAAAGTGGGCAAAATAATCAACCCAAATAAAAAAAGGCTTCCTGATTAGAAACCAAGAAGCCTTTCAATTAACTGAATCTATTAGTTTTTTGTGGCGCGCCCGGAGCGATTCGAACGCCCGACCCCTTGATTCGTAGTCAAGTACTCTATCCAGCTGAGCTACGGGCGCCCAAAAAACTTGTTATTTATAGCAGCCTTTAAGTGAGAATTCAAGTAATTTTATTAATCCCTCAACATTTGGAGGAGTAAATTTACACCCCCAATAATTCCTCAGGCCTACTTGTCGGAGGGAGGCGGGCGCGATCGCATCCGCCTCTTGGAGAAAAAAAGATGCGTTACAGGTTGCCTGTCAGTGACCTGGACAGCACGTCCAGATAAAAGCGGGTATGGCTGATGGGAGCTGCGATGTTGGCCCGATGGTTGGCGAGTATGCCGTCCGGGCTGCCCTCCAGAACGATCCAGGGATCCATGTGCGAGGCATGATGAAGGGCTTCAACAGCGTGATGGAGCACTTCCGTGCCTTGAACCGAGAGGGTGTCGTCAAAATCCAGGGCTACCGCCTCAAGGATAGTGCCCATGGCAGTGGCCACGCCCTTTGTATAGTAAAAGACATCATCGGCCTTAAAGGAACTGATATTTCCCGGATCCTTGACCAGATTCTCATCGCAACTGCCCAGGATGCTTTCATATGCCTTGAGCAGAGGAACCAGGTTGTCCACACGCCGGTAAAAACGGGCCTCCCTTCTTTCCAGCATGTTCTGATAATGTCGCCACTCGTCCAACCCTTCCTGATATTTGCCTTCAGCCGAGGGAAACAACAATTCGGTGGGCTTGATCATGAATGCGTTCATGGCGTATTCCAGACCGGGAACATAGGCGTCGGTGCTTCCGGTCCGTGACAGATTTTCCGCCAGGGCCACAGCCGTTCTGCGGGTCACTTCCAAAATGCCCAATTGCAAATTCTTAATATTATCGGCAATTCTGATGATGTCATTGGGCCGCCACCCCAAGAACCTGTGGTTTAACTCATGATCAAGGGGCTGGATGCAGGCGTCCACAAAGGCCACTCCGCGGGGGCCTGTGCGTACCGGCGCGGCATGGGCATTCGTCGCCCCATGTCCGTCTGCCGGTGTTGCGGGCGCATGACCGGCCGCTTTATTCTCATTGGCGGTCTTATTAATAGCTGTGTGCTGGACAGTGTGGTTTTGGGGTCCGGTCTCATGCTGGGCGGTGCTGTGGGAATCCTGTTTTTGCGCGGCGGACTGATGTGTGATCTGGGCACCATGTGTGGCGTCCATTACCACGCTGTGAGTGTCATGGGCCACGTCTGTTTTGTGGGCAACTTGTGTCTTATGGATTTGCCCGCCTCTTTTTGCCGTAAAATCCTTCCACCAGTTCGTGCCCCACCATGTGGCATACCCGGAAACACCCAGAATCAGCACTGTGATGATAAACCATTTGGATATGAGTATCTTTAAAAAACTCTTTTTCTTTACCGCATCTCCCTCGTTGACCGCGTTCTTCGCCTCTTCCATATTTTTCTCCTTGCCAGTAAAGGATAGGAACTTTTTTTCAAGAAAGATATAACAAAGAATAAAAAGATTAGCAAGAACCTGATTCACTGAAAAAGAGCAGTTATTCATGGCGTAAAGCGTCAATGGGATCCATACGGGCTGCCTTCAGGGCCGGGAAATACCCGAATACCACGCCCACAGCTGCAGAGAAGAAAAACGCAATAATGATGATGGAGATATCCGGGACAAAGGGAATCGCCAGCATTTTTGCGGCACCAAAGGATGCTGCCAAGGCAAGGATAATGCCGAAAATACCACCAAAGGAGGAGAGCACCACCGATTCCACTAAAAACTGAAGCAGCACTTCATGCTCATAGGCCCCAATGGCCAGGCGGATGCCGATTTCCCGGGTGCGCTCGGTCACGGAAACCAGCATAATGTTCATGATACCGATGCCCCCGACCAGAAGACTCACTGCTGCCACGGCACCGAGAAGGGCTGTCATGGTTTTGGTGGTGGAGGTGAGCATGGTGGCAAGCTCCTTGGTGTCCATGATCCTGAAATTGTCTTCTTCATTGTCGGCGATATGCCGGCGTTTTCTTAAAAGCGCCTGAATTGCGGTTGACGCCGTGGTGGTGGATGCATCGCTCTTTACCGCCACCTGGATAAAAGAGATGTCCTTGTTACCGGAAAAACGGCGCTGGACCGCTTTCATGGGCATGATGACACAATCATCCTGATCCCGCCCCATGGAGGAGTTTCCCTTTGCCTCTAAAAGGCCTACAATCTGACAAGATACCTTGCCCAGTCGCAGTTTCTGTCCCACAGGGTCCCCGCCGCCAAAAAGGTTTTCCCTGATGGTGTTCCCCAGCACGCATACGGTGCGCCCGGCGCTGATCTCATTTTCGGAAAAGGTTCGCCCAGCTTTTATGGTCCAATTGCGTACCGTAAAAAAATCGTTGGTGGTGCCGGTAATGGTGGTGCTCCAGTTCTGGTTGCCCGCCACGGCCACGGCGGATGCGGATACGGCCGGGGCGACGCCGGCCAGACCATTGATCTGCTGCTCAATGGCCTGGACATCTTTGACCGAAAAACTGGGAGCACCGGAGACATCGCCAGGCCCGTGGCGTTGGCCCGGGTTAATGAGCAGTACATTGGTGCCCATGGCGGCAATCTGCTGGGTCACCTGGGCCGTGGTGCCGTTGCCGATGGTCACAAGGGAGATCACGGCGGCCACGCCGATGATGATGCCTAAAATGGTGAGCACCGAGCGCATGACATTGCGCCGGATACCCCGCAACGCCAGGATCACGGTATTCCAGATCATCGGTCCTGGCCTCCTTTTACTGCCGGAATCGGGGTGTTTTCAACGTCAGCCACCTGGCCGTCCACGAAATGAACGATCCGGTCCGAGTAAGCGGCCATATCTGATTCATGGGTAACCATGACCACAGTGATTTTCTGTTCCCGGTTCAATTGCTTTAAAAGTTTCATGATCTCATGGCTTCTGGCCATGTCCAGGTTGCCGGTGGGCTCGTCGGCAAATAATACCGAAGGGGTGGTGGCAATGGCCCGGGCAATGGCCACCCGCTGCTGCTGCCCCCCGGACAGCTCGCCAGGGGTGTGGGCTTCGCGTCCTGCAAGCCCCACCTGTTCAAGTGCCTTGCGGGCCAAGAGTTTGCGTTTTTTGGGCGGTATACCCCGGTACACCAGGGGCAGTTCCACATTTTCCATGGCCGTGGTCCGGTTAAGCAGGTTGAATCCCTGGAATACAAAACCCAGGTAAAAACGGCGCAGGGTGGCCAGCTGTTTGCGGCTCATATGGCTGACTTCCACGCCGCCAAATTTGTACTGGCCGGATGTGGGGGTGTCCAGGCATCCAAGGATGTTCATGCAGGTGGATTTGCCCGAGCCCGACGGCCCCATCACTGAAATAAACTCCCCGGAATCAATGGTCAGATCAACGCCGCGCAGCGCAAAGATCCTGGCTTGGTTGCTGCCGTAAGCCTTGGTGACCCGGGTCAGGGAGATCAAAGGGTGTCCTTTTTCAGCCATGGCGTTACGTGTCCTTTGTGGTCGCAGAAACAATAAGCTCGGTGCCTTGGGTAATGTCCCCTTCCAGAATCTGGGTGTTAATGCCGTCGCTCAGGCCCGCCTTGACAGATACTGGCCTTGGCCGCTTATTTTCATCCAGAATCCACAGGGTGTCCAGGTCGTTGCCGCCTGTGATGGTGACATGCTTGGCCGGCCGGCCGATGCGTCTGGGCGGGCCGGGCATGAACATCCTTAACAGCGATGGTTTACTGGTAGTCTCCCCGGGTTTGGGCATTGCGAACCTTAGGGCGGCATTGGGAACAGACAATACCTGGTCGGCCTGCGCAACAATAATGTCTGCCGTGGCGGTCATGCCCGGACGCAGCGCTAAATCGCCGTTGTCACAGGTCATGATGGTTTCATAGGTGACCACCCCGTCCGTGGTGGTGGCATTGAATCGGACTTGCTGGATTTTTGCGGCAAATTTGCGCTTGGGGTAAGCATCCACGGTAAAGTGGGCGTCAAGTCCTTCCTTGACAACGCCGATGTCTGCTTCATCCACATCTACGTTCAGTTTCATTTTGGTTAAGTCTTCTGCCAGGGTAAACAGCACCGGGGCTGTAAACGAGGCGGCCACGGTGGAGCCCTTTTCAATGTCCCGGGTCAGGACAATTCCGTTCACAGGAGAGATAATGTCTGCCTTGGACAATTGGGTCAGTGTGCTGTCTAAGGATGCCTGGACTTCTGCCACGCTTGCTTTTGCCTTGGCCCGGTCAGCCAGGGCCCGGGTATAGTTAGCTGACGCTTCATCCATATCGGTCTGGGCCGGCACCTTGCCACCGCTTATTTCCCGGACTTTTTTCAGGTTTTTTAATTTCCGGTCGGTTTCTTCAACCGTGGCCTGGGCCTGGCGCACAGATGCCCGGGCAGATGACAGAGATGCCTCGCTTTTGCGCACCTGGGCCTGTAGATCTGTGATATCCAGCCGGGCCAGGACCTGTCCTTCGGTGACCTGGTCGTTGTAATCAACGAAAACGTCCTGGATTGTGCCGGATAATTCACTGCCCACCTCCACCTTGTTGGTGGGTTCCAGGGTGCCTGTGGCAGACACGGTTACATGAATATCGGTGACAGCGGCCGGTTCGGTCTTAAAAGACATTCCCGCGTCCGGACTGCCGCCTGGCCGGCCTTTAGACAGCAAAAAAAAGTAAGCGCCTGCTGCAGCAAGCATCAGAATCAACACAAGTATGAAAATACGCTTTTTGCCTTTTTTCCGGGAGCCGGCGTTTAATGTGGCATTGATATCATCGGTTAAATCCATGAGAACTCCAGAGATGTTAAGGGGTTGGCTGTGTTTCAGATGTGTTCTGTCCGCCGGCGGTGTTGTCAGATCCGGCCGGGGGCCAGCCCCCGCCAAGAACCTTGTAAAGGGTAATCAGGTTGGATACACAGGTGCCCTGGCTTGAGGCAAGATCACTTTCATAGGACAACACGGTCTGCTGGGATATCAGCACCGTGGTGAAATCAACAAGACCGGACTGGTATTTTTTCTGGGCCAGGTCTTCGGCAATCCGGGCCTGTTCAGCGGCAACACTCAGATGTTCCAAGCGGCTCTGCTCCTTGGCATAAGCCACCAGGGCATTTTCCACCTCTTCCAGGGCCGACAAAATGGCGGATTCGTACTGGATCAGGGCCTGTTCCTGCAATGAACCCTGGACCTCAATATTTTTGCGGATAGTTCCGGCATCAAACAGGGTGTGGGACAGGCTTGCGGCCAGAGACCGGGCCCAGTGGGATGGGTCCAGGGCATTGTCAATGAGTTCGGCAGGGGTTAATGCGTCGACACCGATGGAACCGGATAGGATCAAATTGGGGTAAAGGTCTGCCGTGGCCACTCCCACCCGGGCGGTCTGGGCAATGAGTTCGTATTCAGCCTCCCTGATATCAGGCCGCCTTCGCAGGGCGTCCGCGGGAAGGCCCACGGCAATGGCCGGCGGGAGCAGGGGCAAAGGCTTGGGATCTGTCAGCTCATCATTCAGGGTACCCGGGGCAAGGCCCGATAACACCGCAACCCGGTTCATGGCCCCGGCCAGGGTGGATTCAAGGGCAGGGATCTGGGCTTTGGCGCTTTCCAGGCTGTACCTGGCCTGGTGGACATCCAGTTCATCGGTAAGGCCTGCCTGGTTCTGCCACTGGGTCAGCTGGAAAGATTCGGCCTGGGTGGCAATGCTCTGCTTGACCACGCAAAGACGTATCTGGGCGGTACGCACATTAATGTAACTGTCAGCAAGGTCTGCCACAAGGCTGACCAGGGCGTCCCGCAATGCTTCCTGTTTAGCGGCCAGGCTGGCGTCTGCCGCTTCAATGGAACGCTGGATCCGGCCGAACAGGTCAACTTCCCAGCCGGCATCCAGACCGGCACTATAAGATTTTATCACTCTGCCGGTGCCGTCCTCATTGCTGGTCCCGGTCCAGGACGCCCCGCCCGAGGCATTGATGGTGGGGCGTTTGCCTGCCTCTTCAATCCCCTTGAGCAGCCGGTACTGGCGGATACGTTCCAGGGCCAGCCGGAGATCCAGGTTGTTTTCCACGGCTTTGCTGATTAAATCAGTGAGCACCGGATCATTGAGTATTGTCCACCATTGCGCCAAAAAATTCGGATCAGCCGGACATCCACTGAGTCCCTTTTGCATCGGCGCCTGCCAGTTTCCTTTGGGGTTAAGATCCGGCTTGCGATAATCAGGGCCAACTGCTTTGCACCCGGCAAAGATCATTGCTAAAAAAAATATCATATAGATGGCACGCCTGGGGGTGACCAGCAGATTAAAGACGCGGTGGGGCATTGACCAATTCCTTAGTTTGTTTTATGCGATCGGCAATTGAAATCTGTTGAGGGATATTGATTCTAATCGGGCAGCAGATCATAAAAATACATCATGGCATCAGATCGGGAGATGATACCGATGATTTTTCCCTCTTTCATGACGGGAATTCTTCCGATATCATGCCTGATCATAAGGCGGGCCGCTTCAAGAGCACTTTTATCATAATCAATGGTGATGATTGTCCGGCTCATAATGGCCTTAATTGGGGACTGCATCTGGTTTGGCTTTTTGACTTTTCTGAAATCACGCCTTGAAACAACGCCCACAACATTTTCATCATCGTCCACAACAGGCATGCCCGAACATCCCATCTCCCGCAGCATCATGGCCACATCCCCCACAGAAGTATCTGATTTTACCGTTACCACAGGGTAGGACATGATATCGGAGAGCATGACCGAGGAATACTGGTTGCCCTTGAGCAGTTCCAGAACGGTTTCTAATAATGCATCCGGATTCGCGCCCTTGACCAGGGCCGAGCCTGCTCCCGGATGGCCGCCACCGCCCAGGGAACGCATGAGCACACCTATATTGATCTCATCCACCCCGCTTCTGCCGATCACCATGCACTTGTTTTTTACCACATCCCTGAATATACCAATGGCCACGTCCACATTCATCAGCTCCCTGTACATCTGCATCACCATGGCCAGGTTTTCCACCCGGCCCTGGAGTTCAACCTGGGATACACTCAGTGAGAAACCTTTAACCTCACTGCGTTCTGCCTGCTGTACCATGTTAAAGAGGATCTCTTTTTGCTTTTTGCCGTAAGCCGGTTGCAAAAAGGTGCCCAGGATATTGAGATCCGCCTTGCGGTCCAGCAGAAAGCCTGCAGCATAAGCGTCTTCAGGACAGGTGGACGGGTAGGACAGATGACCTGTATCTTCATAAAGGCCGATTAAAAACAAGGTAGCCTGAATCGGGGTAATGAGTTTACGTTCTTTTTCGATCTGTTGGACAAGCAGGGTAACTGCAGCCCCTGTCTGGGAAAGATGTGACTCCCGGGCATTCATATCCCCTTCTTCGTGATGGTCCCAGACAATGACGTCAAGGTCGGACTTTTCGGATAAAACGCTTAATCGCTGGTCCAGACGGGACCATGAGCGGGTGTCTACGCAGATAAGGGTATCTACAGTATCCAGATCCACTTCACTGGGTGCCCACAAATTAAAAATATCTTTGTGAATGGCTAGAAAATTTTTAAGGTTGGCATTAACTGTCCCTGGAAGTACAGGCCTGGCATCGGGATATATAATGGTGGCTGCCACAAGGCTTGCCAGGGCATCAAAATCAGAACTTTTATGTGTGGTAATGATTTTCATAGGCTTGTTTAAGTCGTTTTGTTGATCCATTTACATTTTGTTTATACATTATAATCATTATTCGATAGTGCCTCAACTTTTATCGTGCGAAAATTTAAGTTCCAGGTGGCAAAAGGGGTTATTTTTGACCGTATAAGAAATTTGCAGGCTTTGACGTTATTCAATCTTGGACGGCCGGGCTCAGCCTAAGGAACTTAAGCAAACAGATCACAATCCCCAATGGACGAGACCATGATAATCGTAGGCAAAGGGGCGAATATCCTGGTGTGCCTGGCCTGAAACGCTGCTGCTTCGTTTTGTTCAGGAACGT
>QKDP01000024.1 GCA_003252055.1 Desulfobacter postgatei
GACAATATTGTAAACACAATTCTTACGGCAAAACAGACCGAATCCAGAATCGGATACGCATATATGTAAAATAAGGAAAATTAAAATGAATTTAGATAACCATCCCTGTTTTAATAAAAAGTCCTGCAAAGATTTCGGTCGTGTCCACCTTCCGGTTGCACCGGCCTGCAATATTCAGTGCAATTTCTGTAACCGAAAGTTTGACTGCGTCAACGAAAGCCGCCCCGGGGTCACCTCATCCCTTCTGACCCCGGATCAGGCCATGGCCTACCTGGCAGACGTGATTGAGGCCAAACCCAACACCTCCGTGGTGGGCATTGCAGGCCCGGGCGACCCCTTTGCCAACGGCGACAAAACCATGGAAACCCTGACCCGGGTGCGCGCCGCCTATCCGGAAATGCTGCTGTGCGTGGCCACCAACGGCCTGAACATCCATCCCTACCTGGATGAACTCAAAGCCATCAACACCACCCATGTGAGTATCACCATCAATGCGGTGGACCCTGAAATCGGTGCAAAAATTTATTCCTGGGTAAGGGACGGCAAACGCTCCGTGGGTTCGATTCAGGGTGCAAAACTGCTTTTGGAACGTCAGCTTGCCGCTGTCAAAGGCCTTAAAGAACGCAATATCATGGTTAAGGTGAATTCCATTCTTTTGCCCGGCATCAATGATGACCATATGGTAGAGATAGCCAAAAAGATGGGTGAAATGGATGTGGATATTTTTAACATCATGCCCTATTTCCCCACAAAAGGCTCAAATTTTGAAGATATGCCGGAACCGGCCAAAGGTCAGCTCAAGGAACTTAGAAAGGCCGCCCAGGTCTTTGTGCCCCAGATGACCCATTGTAAGCGCTGCCGGGCTGATGCCGTAGGCCTGCTGGACGACCCCTTGAACCGGAATCTCATGGATCGGTTGACCTACCACGCGACGTCCCCGGTTCCCGGGTCCGGTTCGCCGAAAGATTGCCATGAAATGCCCGGTATAAAGGATACGTTTGCGTTCAGTGCTACCGAACCAAGGCCGTATGTGGCCCTGGCCACCCGGGAAGGTGCGCTGATCAATCAGCACCTGGGTGAAGCCACGGAAATGCATATCTATGACTTAAATCAGGACACGCCGACGTTTGTGGAAACAAGAACCTTGCCCAGGCCCGGCGGCGGAGAGATCAGATGGTACAATTTTGCCCGGACCGTTAAGGATTGTCACACCATCCTTGTGTCCGGTGTCGGGGAAACCCCCAAAAAAGTTTTGAGCACCATGGGATTTACCATCCATGAGGTCAACGGCATGATTGACCTTGTACTCATGTCCTTGAAAAAAGGGGAGTCGCTAAACCATCTGATTGTCCGGGAACAGACGTCCTGCGGGGAGTGCCGGGGATCCGGCACCGGTTGTATGTAACCTGATCCACACGTCAGTGCAGAAAGGAGTACGTATTGTAATGAAAACTCATGATATGCGGGTCTGGATGGTCGACACCACCCTTCGGGACGGGGAACAGGCACCGGGTGTCTTCTTCAGACCTCTGGAGAAATTGACTATCGCCAGTCAGCTTGCCGAATGCGGCGTTGACGAAATCGAAGTGGGCATCCCTGCCATGGGCGAGTTTGCATGCAGGGAAATTGAAGCCATTGCCGGTTTGAACCTGCCCAGCATGCTCACCTGCTGGTGCAGGGCGGTCAAAAAAGATATTGAACAGGCCATTGGCTGCAATACCCCAGGGGTACACATCAGTTTTCCCACGTCGTCCATTCTACTTAAAACCTTTGAAAAGAATGAGGCGTGGGTGCTGGAAACCCTGGATGAAACCGTACGGTTCGCAAGACACTATTTTGACCAGGTATCCGTAGGCGCCCAGGATGCCACCCGCACAGACATGGATTTTCTTTTAAGGTTCTGCCAGGCATCCATCGGATTAGGCGTCCACCGGGTACGGCTTGCCGATACAGTGGGCATGATTACCCCGTCCGCACTTATGGATATGATAGAGACCCTTTTAATCCGTCTTCCCGGTCTGGCCCTGGAATTTCACGGGCACAACGACCTTGGCATGGCCACGGCTAATGCCGTGTCTGCCGTGGATGCCGGCGCCAAGGCCATCAGCGTAACCGTGAACGGCTTAGGGGAACGGGCAGGCAATGCTCCCCTTGAAGAAACCGCCATGGCCCTGTTCGGCATTGGTGCAAAAAAAAGTAATATGCGCCTTTCAGGGCTTGCCCAACTATGCAATACTGTGGCAAGGTTTTCAGGACAGCAGATCCATCCTGCCAAACCCATTGTGGGGTCACGGATATTTTCCCATGAATCCGGCATCCATTGCGCGGGTCTGTTAAAAGATACAAACTCCTATGAATTATATGACCCTGAGCAGGTGGGCCGGCGCAACCCAAGGCAAATGGTTCTAGGGGTGCATTCCGGTTCGGCAGCCATAAAACATGCACTGGCCCACCGGAATATCAACATTGATGCCGATACCGCCCAAAGGTTGCTGCCCCGGGTCCGGGCGGCGGCTGCCGCAGGAAACAAGCCCGTATCCCCGGAGCAGCTTGAGACCATCTATCGCCGGACATTGTGCGCCAGACAATAACCCCACGTTTCTCTTTGTATAAATGAGAGAGCCGGCATTATGCGTTACGGCTCCCCATACCGGCGTCAGCCATCTTATGAATGCGGCGTTCCTTTCTTATCCTTGCGACCGCTGCCCATTTGCCCTCGTCCATCTTTATTTTGCGCCCCCACCGGCACTCTAAGCCAGAGCTTAATGAATACCACCAGTAAACTGGTGGTATTCATGACCAAACAAGCTCTTACATATTTGATTAACGCGGAATCGTGTTAGAATATTTTGACAAATCCGTATTAACGACATTTATGTAGATATTGTAGGACGGCTGATGAACCATTGGGATGGCATCCATGCACTTCGTTTTGACGACAGCCATCCTATATGCCTATGTGACGCAGAATCTGACCGACAATATCAAGATTTTTAATAAAAGAGGTAATCTTAAAAAAACCTCCATTTAACATCCATGAAAAAATATACTATTGAATAATAATTTACGCACAAAATATAAATTACATATTTGAATCAAAATATATCCCATATTTGTAATATATAGACCATCCCCGATTTATGTTCCATTCATTCCAGCACAAATAAAAAATTTTTTTTATTTAAATCAATTTGTAATTCAAAGAAGTTAT
>QKDP01000292.1 GCA_003252055.1 Desulfobacter postgatei
ATGTCTGAATTAATCTGCCGCCGCAGCCCATTTGCCGGAGCTATAAGTTGAAGCTGATCATTGATTATTGCAAAAAAAATGCAAGAAAGATCGCTGCGGGCGTCTTTTGTATGATTGTGGTGGATCTGCTCCAGCTTGTGGTTCCCCAGATTGTCAGCAGGGCGGTTGACACCTTGGCCGATGCACATTTTGACCGTCATGTCCTTGTAATGCAATGCGCCGGCATTGTGGGAGCCGGGCTTCTCATGGCCTTGCTGCGTTCCGGGTGGCGCATACTTTTAATGGGCTCGGCCCGGGATCTTGAGCGGGGCATTCGAGACGAACTGTACACCCATATGCTCAGTCTGGACACGGCCTATTATGACAAAACCCGGGCCGGGGACATCATGGCCCATGCCACGTCGGACATCCTTCATGTGCGTATGGCCTTTGGTTTCGGCATCATCGCCCTGGTGGACACCCTGCTTCTGGGCAGTGCCTGCATCGGCATCATGGTCTGGACAAGCCCGAAGCTTGCGACCCTGTGCCTGATTCCTCTTCCATTCCTGATTCTGATAACAAAAAATCTGGGCAACAGGATACATCAGTATCACAATACAGCCCAGGAAGCTTTTTCCGCACTCACCGAACAGATCCGGGAAAGTTTTTTCGGTATCCGGGTTATCAAGGTGTTCAATTTTGGGCCCCAGGTCCGGCAAAAGACGGCAAACAGTGCCCGGGACTATTTTAGAAAGAATTTGAGACGGGCTTATATCGATGCTCTGCTGCGCCCCTTGCTGGGACTTTTTTTTAATACCTCCACCCTGATCATCATCTTTTACGGCGGGAGCCTGGTCATGGAAAACCGGTTAAGTCCCGGAGAGTTTGTGGCTTTTATTCAGTACCTGGGGATTCTGGCCTGGCCGGTGATTGCCATCGGGTGGATGACCAATCTGATCCAGCGGGGGATGGCATCCCTGAAACGGATCAACGTTCTTTTAAACACCCGGTCTGAAATCACTTTCCCTGAAGGTACGGTGATGCCGGACATTGTGAAAGGCAGTATCCGGTTTGAAAAGGTCTGTTTTTCCTATGATAAAAAGAAGAATGTGCTTTCTGATATTTCAATGGAAATCCCGGCCGGGGCCAGGATCGGCATCACCGGACCACCGGGCTGCGGGAAAACCACCCTGCTTTCATTGATCCCGCGCCTGTATGACCCCATGACCGGCCGGATCTGCCTGGACGGGAAAGATTTGAAAACATTTGATCCTGAATTTTTAAGGCGTCATATCAGCTACATGGCCCAGGAACCGTTTTTATTTTCAGGTACACTTGAAGATAATATCCTTATGGGCGAGAGCTTTTACGGGGGCAATGCGCGGGACATTCTGGACCAGATAATTCACACCTGCGCTTTAGGCGACACCATTGCACAGATGCCCAAAGGGCTTGGCACCCTGATCGGGGAACGGGGCGTGACCTTATCCGGCGGGCAGAAGCAGCGGGTGACCCTGGCCAGAACCCTGGTGCGCCCCAAACCCGTGGTTCTTCTGGATGATCCGGTCAGCCAGCTGGATACCCGCACCGCAGACCGGGTAATCCGGGGCATCAGCCGGATGAACCGGGATGCCGTCATGGTCATGGTCTCCCACAGGCTTTCGGCCCTTGCCGGCTGTGACCGGATTTATGTCATGGACAACGGCAGGATTGCGGACCAGGGCACCCATGAGCAGCTCAAGGCATCCAATGCCTTTTACCGTACATCCTTTAAGGTCCAGCAGTCAGAAGCTGAACCCTTGGGAGATCGGTCATGAACCAGCCCCACGCCTTTTCCGACGAGGAAAAAAAGGTCAGTCTGGGGAACCCGGCCCTGTTTAAAGCATTGATCCCCTATGTCCGGCCCTATGCCTGGATGCTTGCTTTAACAACGTTTCTGGTGTTCATGGTTACCGGGTTTGAACTGTTTCAACCCTGGCTCATCCAGCAGGCCATTGACGGGTTCATCCTTGTTTCCGGCACCCCTGGGCTTCATATCATGGGCTTTAAAATTGAGCAGTTTTCTGTTTTTTGCGTCTGGTTTGGCGTGGTGATCCTGGCAGGGTTTGTCCTGGATTTCAGCCAGGCCATGTTCATGGAGTACACGGGCCAGAAAATCATGCTCAATCTGCGGTGCCGCCTGTTTGATTATATGACGGACCTGCCCGTGGCCTATTTTGATAAAAACGCCTCGGGAAGACTTGTGGCCCGGGTGGCTGGGGACATTGAAAATATGAACGAAATGTTTACAAGCGTGCTTGTTTTTATTTTCAGGGATCTTCTGCTCATGGCCGGAGTATTTGTCATCCTGTTTTTCACCAATCACCGGCTCACCTTTTATTTGAGCCTGATCATTCCCGTGATCTTTGTGGGTGTGGTTTATTTTTCAGGTATCCTGCGCAGGGTATTCCGGACGCTGAGACAAAAAAATGCTGAGATCAACCACCGTTTTTCCGAGGCGATTACCGGTATCCGGGCTATCCAGACCTGTATGGCCGGTCCGCACTTTATCCATGAGTTCAAACGCCTGAACCTGGCTCACTTCAGGGCCGCCATGGCCCACATCCGGGTGTTTGCCGTGTTCATGCCCGTGGTGGGGCTTATGGGTACCCTGGCAGTGGCTGTCATTATTTGGAACGGCTCTTTTATGGTGCAACGTCAGGGCCTTACCATTGGTGAGCTTGCAGCGTTTTTGACCTATATGAAATTGTTTTTCAGGCCCTTGAGGGAGTTGTCCGAGAAATTCAATCTCCTGCAGAATGCCCTGGCCTCAGCCGAAAGGGTGATTACGGTATTGAACACCCCTAAAGCCCGGCAGAACACAAAATTCAGGGGGGCGGATCCCGGCAATATCCGGCATCTGGCATTTGAAAACGTGGCGTTTTCATACACATCCGGTGTTCCGGTATTGAAAAATATCAGTTTCAGCCTTGGAAAGGGCAGGGCCATGGGCATTGTGGGGCAGACCGGGGCAGGGAAAAGTACCATTATCAATCTTACGGCCGGGTTTTATAGTCCCACAGGCGGACGCATCCTCATTAACGGTCAGGATTATGTGCACATGGATATCGCCGGCATCCGGCATCACATCGCCCTGGTCATGCAGGACCCTATTCTGTTTTCCGGAACCGTGCGGGAAAATATTGAAAAAAGCCTGGATGGCGAATCCCGCCAGGATGATCAACGTCTTAGCGCTGCCCTGAGAAAGGCCAACTGCTCGTTTCTATTCGATAAATTTTCAGGACTTGACACCATGCTCCAGGATGGCGGCCGCCCCCTGTCTTCGGGGGAGAAACAGCTGGTCTGCATTGCCCGAGCCTTTGCCTTTAATCCGGATCTGATTATTTTTGATGAGGCCACCTCCTATATGGATTCCCAGTCCGAGGTGAAAATCCATGGCGCCATGAAAAAACTGATGCAGGGACGCCTGTCCATTATCATTGCCCACCGCCTGTCAACTGTAAAAGCATGTGATCATATTCTGGTGTTAAGGGATGGGCAGATTATTGAACAGGGCGGTCATGAACAGCTTGCCCGGGCCGGCGGCGAATATGCGCGGCTCCTTGAAAAGGAACGGATTGGATGAAATCTATTTGATATTAATCATTTTTTTAACAGCATCCATGGCTTTGATACGGACCGCTTCTTCGACCAGCACCCTTCCTGACATGTTTTTAAGACAGTTCCAAATATCCTGCAATCGTGTTTTCTTCATGTCCGGGCATATCAGTTGATCGGAGACGGGAAAAAAGGTTTTTGCAGGGTGTGCCTTTGAAAGGGCATGGAGCAAGCCTATTTCCGTGCCTATGATAAACTGGTCAGCCGAACTTTCACCGGCAAACTGGATCATTCCCGATGTGGACTGGATGCTGTCGGCAAGTTCAAGCACCTCTGGGCGGCACTCCGGGTGGGCCACAAACAGGGCTTGGGGATGGGCGGATTTTGATGCCTTAACCGCTTCAACACTTAAATCGTTGTGAAAGGGACAATAGCCTTCCCACAAGTGTACCTTTTTATCGGTATTGGCCGCAGCATACAGGGCCAGGTTCCGGTCCGGTGCCATGAGCACTTCATCTTCTTTTAAGGCGTTCACCACCTTGATCACGTTGGCGGAGGTGCAGCAGATATCGGATACCGCCTTTACTGCCGCAGATGAGTTGACGTAGGTGATGACAGGGATACCGCCAAGGTCGCCCTTGCGTTTGAGTAACGCCTCGGGGGTAACCATGGCTGCCATGGGGCACCCGGCGGCAGGATTGGGCATAAGCACTATTTTGTCCGGGCACAGGATGGCTGCGGTTTCGGCCATAAAGCGCACCCCGCAGCAGACAATAATGTCCGCATCCGTGGCTGCCGCCTTTATGCTCATTTCAAGGGAATCGCCGCACAGATCCGCTACGTCCTGGATCTGGGCAGGCTGGTAATTATGGGCCAGGATAATGGCCTTCTTTGTCTTGGCCAGGTTCCGGATCTGCTGGTGGAGTGTAGAATGTTTAGTCGTCATTTTATATGAAAGTCCCAATAAGTTATTAAATTACTTTCATGTTTTGTTGTGGGTTGAGCCTGGGTATTGATAGACCAGGTCAGCCCATGGCTGTTATATGAAAGTCCCAATAGGTTTTTAAATTATTTTTATGTTTTGTTGTAGGCTGAGTCTGGGTGCCGACAGGCTGTTAGTCCATTTCTATCATTTCTGTCCCTGCCGGGGGGGTAAATTCAAATATCTGATCGTCAAACGTGCTGAACTGGATATTGGTAAATATGAACCTGGTGATGTCCCCGTAGATATTTTCTGTTTCCACAGCAGGGATTTCATACCCTGGAAGATTCACTGTGATACGTATTTTTGCAAGCTCAGGAGTCTTCTTTTTCGGGGTCAGCACAAGTTGTGCAAAGTTGTCACCCGAATCGCCCGGTTCAATGGTGAACTGGTCCCTGATTTTCCGGATATCCGCCAGAAATGCGCCGCCGGAGCCGGATTGGAAGAACGGGGCCGCATCTCCGGTCATCACCTGGTTCTCTTCGGGGCGGTAAATCCACAGGTTTTTCCCATTGGTGATGATTTCATGGGTATCTGAACCTTCATACACCCATCTCATCTTTCCAGGGTGGCTGAACCAGGCTTTGCCTTTGGCAATTTCAGTTACATCCAGGGCGGTCAGATGTGAGGCCTGTTCAAAATCGGCACTGAAGCTTTTGTTGGCGTATTTTGCTTCAATACCGGAGACGATTTTAGCGGTTTCGTCATCAAGGGACTGGACCGCATTGCAGGGCAAGGTTACCAGTATCATGGAGATAAAAACCGCCATTGCCCATGGGATAAAAATCTGGGTTATATATTTCATTTTTGGTATTCCTATTTAAGTAGCACATCCATGGATTTGCGCCTGTCTTCGGCATAAATTCTTCGCAGTTTTGGCTTTTCTATTTTACCGGTGGGGTTTCTGGGTACATCACCGAAAAATATTTTTTTAAGTTGCTTGTACCTGGGAAGCTTGCTCTGGAAATCAAGAACATCCTGTTCACACATGATGGTGTTTGGCTTAAGGCTGATAATGCCGGCAGGGATCTCTCCTAAACGTTCGTCAGGCACGCCGATCACCGCAATATCCCGGATTTTTTCATGTTTGAGAAAGAAATTTTCAATTTCCACGGGAAAAATGTTTTCCCCGCCATAGATGATCACATCCTTTTTGCGGTCCACCAGCCAGATAAATCCGTCCTTGTCGTATCTGGCCATGTCTCCTGTAAACAACCATCCGTCTTTTATGGTTTTGGCCGTGGCTTCGGGATTTTTGTAATATTCGTTCATCATCCCGGGCCCTTTGACAATAAGCTCTCCTGTTTCGCCAAAGGGCAGGTGGTTTCCCTGCTTGTCCACAATCCGTGCCTGCCAGCCATATCCGGGAAGGCCGATGGGACCGATCCGGTCCGCATTTTCCACGCCTAAATGGACACAGCCGGGACCTGAGGATTCGGTCAATCCGTAATTGGTGTCATAATCCTGTCCAGGGAAATGTTTGTGCCAGTTCCGGATCAGGCTTGGGGGCACGGGCTGGGCCCCAATGTGCATAAGACGCCATTGGGAAAGATTGTAATCGGCGGGTTTGATCTGTCCACTGTCAATGGCAATGAGAATGTCGTGGGCCCAGGGCACCAGCAGCCAGACAATAGTGCACTTCTCTTCGGATACGGCTTCAATGATCCATTCTGACTTGACGCCGTTGAGCAGGACGCATTTTCCCCCCACCAGAAAAGAGCCCATCCAGTGCATTTTAGCACCGGTGTGATAAAGGGGCGGGATACACAGGAATACGTCATTATGGGTTTGGCTGTGGTGGTTATTTTCCACTTCGCATGCATGCATCAAAGCCTTGTGGGTGTGCAGAACCGCCTTGGGGGTGCCGGTGGTACCGGAGGTGAAATACAGGGCAGCATCGTCTTCAAGAGTTATTTCCACATCCGGAGGCGTGAGACCGTCTGCTCCACTGATGAATTGGTCAAAAGAACAGGCCCAGTCCGGACAATCATTTTCCGGTCCAGTATATATCCACAATTCCACAAACTGGGATAATTCCTGTCTGATTTCCTCCAGCCGGTCCACAAATTCAGGGCCGAAAATAAAAACTTTGGCTTCTGAGGTTACCGTGCACAAACGGATTTTGTCTGATTCAAACCTGAAGTTCAAGGGAACGATCCAGGCCCCGGTATATAATACTCCGAAATAGATGGGCAGCCACGCCAGGCAATTGGTCATGAGCTGGACCACTTTATCCCCCTTTTTAATGCCCTTTGCCTGCAGGGCATTGGCTGTCTGAACGCTTTGCCGGTAAAAGTCGGACCAGGTGATCTGTGCGCGCCGCCCCGTGGCCGGGGTTCGTTCAATTAAAGCTGTTTCTTCCGGGTAAAGTGAGTTGTTCTGTTGGAGAATATCAGTAATGATCATGTATAAATCAGTTTAAATAATTTTTTTAAAGTTAAGCAAACCTGCCTAAGTGGTTCTTTAGCAGCAGTTTGTGTTTGGGTGAAAAGTTGCCCAGATGCAAGGCGCATAAAAATTTTTAACCGGAGCAACCTTATGGTTGTGAGGATTGCAAATTTTTATGCAACGCCGCAGATGGGTGACTTTTCACCCAAACACTAAATAAAAATCCTGCCGGGACAATATAAAGCACGGCAGGATTATATTCAACATCAATTTCCCGCCCTGACTCAGCTCATTATAATTCAGGGCGGGCCGTATCAAAGGTTGCTATTTATCTTTTTTGACCTCTTCAAAATCCGCATCAACCACATCGTCGTCGTTGGCAGGACCGGCACCGGCATCAGCACTGTCGGCATGTCCGGCCTGGCTGTCTGTCTGTGCCTGCTGGTACATCACTTCAGCCAGCTTGTGGGAGGCCTGGGACAAGGTTTCAATTTTGGCCTTGATATCCTCAAGATTGTCAGAGTCTTTGGTTTGTTTCAGGGCCTGGGCCGCATCCTCAATGGATTTTCTGGTGGCTTCATCCACTTTGTTCCCATGCTCTTTCAGGGTTTTTTCGGTCTGGTCCACCAGGGCCTCGGCCTGGTTTTTGGTATCTACCAACTCACGTTTCTTCTTATCATCTTCCGCGTGCAGCTCAGCATCTTTTACCATGCGGTCAATTTCATCTTTGTTTAAGCCGGACGCCGCCGTGATCTGGATGGACTGTTCCTTGCCTGTGGCCTTGTCCTTGGCAGATACATGAACAATACCGTTGGCATCAATGTCAAAGGTAACTTCAATCTGGGGAACGCCCCTGGGTGCAGGGGGAATGTCGGACAGTTCAAACTGACCCAGGGTCTTGTTGTCTGCGGACATCTGGCGTTCTCCCTGGAGTACGTGGATGGACACAGCCGGCTGGTTGTCGGCGGCCGTGGAGAACACCTGGCTCTTTTTGGTGGGGATGGTGGTGTTCTTTTCGATCAGCCGGGTCATAACGCCGCCAAGGGTCTCAATGCCCAGGGAGAGCGGGGTGACATCCAGCAGGAGCACGTCATGGACATCGCCCTGGAGTACACCGGCCTGGACGGCTGCACCCATGGCAACCACCTCATCCGGGTTAACACCCTTGTGGGGTTTCTTGCCAAAAATCTTTTCAACACGTTCCTGAACAGCAGGCATACGGGTCATGCCGCCAACCAGAACAACCTCATCCACATCGCCGGGTTTTAAGCGTGCTTCTTTCAGCGCTGTTGTACAGGGAGTTTCCAGTTTATCCAGAAGGTCGGCCACAAGGGACTCCAGTTTCGCTCTGGTCAGTTTCATGTCCAGGTGCTTGGGTCCGGATGCGTCCGCTGTAATAAAGGGCAGGTTGATGCCGGTTTCCGTGGAGGTTGACAGCTCCATTTTTGCCTTCTCAGCCGCCTCTTTAAGACGCTGAAGTGCCATTTTATCGCTTCGCAGGTCAATGCCCTGGTCTTTTTTGAATTCGCTGGCCAGATGATTTATGATACGCAGGTCAAAGTCTTCACCCCCCAGATGTGTATCACCTGAGGTGGATTTTACTTCAAACACCCCGTCGCCGATTTCAAGGACAGAGACGTCAAATGTACCGCCGCCAAGGTCAAAGACGGCTATTTTTTCTTCGCCTTTCTTATCCAGGCCATAGGCCAGGGAAGCGGCTGTGGGTTCATTGATAATACGTTTGACTTCCAGACCCGCGATTTTACCGGCATCCTTGGTGGCTTGGCGCTGGCTGTCGTTAAAGTAGGCCGGAACCGTAATAACGGCTTCGGTCACGGCTTCCCCAAGGTAATCTTCGGCAGTTTTTTTGATATTGGCAAGAATAAACGAGGAAATTTCGGCAGGGCTGTACTGCTTGCCCCTGATATTGATCCGGGTGTCGCCGTTGGCGGCTGCTTCTATTATATAAGGAAGTATGGGAATATCATTCTGGACTTCCTTTGAGTTGAATTTCCTGCCGATGAGACGTTTTACACCGAAAATTGTATTTTCAGGGTTTGTTACGGCTTGGCGTTTGGCTGTCTGGCCGACAATACGCTCTCCGCTTTCAGTAACCGCCACAATGGACGGTGTTGTCCTGCCGCCTTCCGCATTGGTAATAATCTTTGCCTCTCCACCGGGTTCCATGACCGCGACACATGAATTAGTTGTGCCAAGGTCGATTCCAATAATTTTACCCATAACAATTCCTTTCTAAATATCTTTAATCTTCTTTATTCGTTTCTTGAGTCTGCTGCTCAGCTCCTTTTGAGACAACCACCATAGCCGGCCTGAGCAGTCTGTCATGCAGTAGATATCCTTTTTGCAGGACATTGGTGACGGTATTGTCCGGTACATCATTATTCTGTGCATGGGTGACGGCCTGATGAAAATTGGGGTCAAAGGGTTGATTTTCTGCCTCAACCAGCTTTACGCTGAAGGATTCAAACAGTTTGAGCAGTTCTTTGTGCGTCAGTTTTACGCCTTCAAGCAGGCTGGTTTCCGCCACTGCGTCTGTGGCCGAGTCAATGGCCCGTTCAAGATTATCCACCACTGAAAGAAGCTGCCTGAAAATGGTTTCGTTGGCAAATTTCTTGAACTCATCAATTTCTCTTTGTTTGCGCTTTTTGAAATTTTCAAATTCCGCAGATAATCTGAGCACTTTATCTTTTTCCGCATTTAGCTGATCTTCAATCCCTTTGTTGTCATCCTTGCCTTCCGGGATGCTTCCTTCATCGGAATTTTTTTGCTCGTCTGTCTCAGGAGTATTCGGGGAGTCGGCTTTTTCCTCTTTCCCGTCAGCTTTGTTTTTATTCTCTTTGAGTACCAATGTATTTGCTCCAAAATCCCTTATATTTAAGTGTTTAAAAATTAATTAAATGATAAATTATTGCTGAAAAATAAGTCTGTTTGAAAACATGTCAAGATATAAAAAGGGTGGTAAAAAAGAAAACCCGGCTGACCAAATAGGGCGGATAATTGCGTGACCGGGATCAATCCACGACACGGAAGGGATCACTTATCGCTGCTTCCTTCCGGACCTGACGAGGTTCATGGCCTTCTGTTACGAGGCGACCGATCAGAATTATCCGCCCGACTTGATCAGCCGGGAAGTTTTATTATATACGTGGTTCTCAATTTAAATTCAAGGGGAAAATAAATGTGACTATTTTGATAATTTTTAAATTTGAACAAAAATAGATTTTAAGTTAATATCATAAATTTTAGTCATCCGGTCATTGTAAAAGGAGAGAAAAATGAGTGAAATAATCACTAATGCGGATCAGACTATAGTTAAGCCCGGTGAAGATGTGGTTGCGTCCATGGCCGAAACTTTTAAGGGGGAACTGTTTTCCGCTGTCAATTCCTCCCAGGGGAACCTGGTTATTGATCTTGATGGCGTGAGCATGGTGGATTCCGTTGGTATTGGTGTGATTATTGCCGCTTATAATTCCCTGAGCCAGTCCAATCGTCAGTTAAAGGTCATCAATGTTGCACAGGATATTTACGGCCTGTTTTCAACCATGAGGCTGAACCGCCGTTTTACCGTTGAAGAGGCCCAATAGGCCCAAGTTAAGGAAGGTTACGCGTAAACGTAAAAAAGAATTATCAGCGAACGTATCGGATGAAAAGAAAATCGTTATCATTGACACCTCAATCCGGTTCTTACGTATTCCCGTTATTGTTACAAATCCTCTTGTCTTGAACCCAAATGTTTGACATTAAATAAAGGCCAGATTTTAACCGGCTCAATCCCAGGGAGCGTGCTTATGCTGTCAGATCTTTTCAGTCCCATCCGAATCCAGCACATGGAAGTGAAGAATCGATTGCTCATGTCGGCCATGAGCATTAATTTCGGCGTGGATGAGCACTGCCATGTCACGGACCAGCTTACGGAATATTTTGCGACCCGGGCCAGAGGGGGTGTCGGCATGATGCTTGTGGGCGGTGGCGGGGTTCACCCCAGCGGCCAGGAACTGCCTGAGCTTCCCCAGATGTATGAAGATTCATGTATTCCGGCTCTAAAAAGAATGGTTAACCGGATTAAGGAATATGATGTCTGTTTCGGGGTTCAGCTGCTGCACGGCGGCCGTCAGTCCTATCTGCCGGAAAAAGTGGCGCCTTCGGCCATCCCGGCGCCTGCCGTAGTTAAAGGCCCGGTTCGTGCCCTGGAAATAGAGGAGATAAAAAACCTTGCGGACTGTTTTGGGCAGGCGGCCCGGCGGTGCCGGGAGGCAGGGTTTGATTTCATTGAGCTGCACGCCGCCCATGGATACCTGATCAACCAGTTCCTGGCACCCAATTCCAATATCCGCACCGATGAATACGGGGGCAGTTTTGAAAACCGCACCCGGTTTTTGTTTGAGGTGATTGACGCGGTAAAGCGTACCGCAGGTACGGACTATCCCGTGGGAATCCGCATCAATGGCAACGATTACATTGAAAACGGATGGGAGCTTAAAGATACCCTGCACATCGCTCCACTTCTGGAACAAACCGGCGTGGCGTACATACATGTGTCCGGCGGTGTTTACGGGTCCACAGAGTTGACCATTCCGTCCATGTATACGCCCCATGGCTGTTTTATTTATATGGCTGAGGCGGTTAAGCAGGTGGTCAATGTGCCTGTGATCACCGTAGGTCGGATCAAGGACCCTGGAATGGCCAATGCCGCCATCAGGGATGGAAAAGCCGATATGGTGGCATTGGGGCGCTCCATTATTGCAGATCCGGAATATCCGAATAAGGCCAAATCCGGAAATGCCTCCCTTATCCGGCCTTGTTTGGGCTGCTGCCTGGGGTGTATCCATGCCGTGCTTGCCAAGGAACCGGGTTCCTGTGTAGTGAATCCCGATGTGGGCCGGGAATTTAAACTGGCCGAAGAAAAGGCTTCGGAAAAAAGTCAGAAAATTCTTGTGGCCGGGGCCGGACCTTCCGGGCTTGCTGCTGCAAGGATGTTTGCCCAAAGAGGGCATCAGGTGAAAATATGCGAAAAAGGCTCGGACCCGGGCGGGCTTCTGGCCCTGGCTGCCACGG
>QKDP01000121.1 GCA_003252055.1 Desulfobacter postgatei
CAGAAAAGATTGTTTCCGGATGGGCGTTAATACGTTTAATCAATTAAAGGAGGAGCGTTTAAAATGTGTAAAAAAAGAATAAGCCTTTCAGCAGTATCTATTTTTTTTACCTTTGTCCTGGGATTTCAAGCGCCTGTTCTGGCCGGAAATTCCCTGCTGGACCAGGGCTCTTCATTGATTAAATCCCTGGACAAGAGCGGCAGTAGTGAAAGCAGTAACAGTTCAAATTCAGGCGCCAGCAGCCTGACCAACAGCGAAATTATTTCCGGTCTTAAGGAGGCTCTGGAAACAGGGACCGGAACCGTTGTCAGCCAGTTGGGCGCTGAAAACGGGTTTAATTCCGATTCCAACATCCATATCCCTTTGCCGTCCTATCTTTCCAGGGTACAGACCTTGATGGACAAGGCCGGGATGGGATCCTATGGAGATGATCTGGAACTGAAACTGAACCGGGCGGCCGAAGCGGCCACACCCAAAGCCAAGGAATTGTTTGTAGATGCCATTTCCCAGATGTCCTTTGACGATGCCAAAAGCATCCTCAATGGCGCGGATGACGCTGCCACCCAATATTTCAAGGAAAAAACATCCGACGACCTCACCAAGGCCTTTACCCCGGTGGTGGAAGAAACCCTGGAAGAGATCGGGGCAGTGAAATCCTATGACCAGATGGTGGGAAAATATAAAACCCTGCCCCTGGTTCCAGATGTAAAGGGCGATTTGACAAACTATGCTGTGAAAGAAGCGCTGGACGGCATTTTCTATTATCTGGCACAGGAGGAAAAGGCTATCCGCGAGAATCCGGCGAAGCAGACGACAGCATTGTTAAAAAAATTATTTAACTGATGTTTGAGCTGAAACTTCCCCATCTGCGGCGTTGCTGCAAAAATCTGCAATCCTCACATACTTGAAGTATGCTCCGGTTGCAAATTTTCTTGCGCCTTACATCTGAGCAAGTTTTAGCTCAAACATTTTTTTGAAAGGGACAAACCTATGGTTGAAGTTGGATTTTTCGGAGCAGTCGGAGAGGTGACAGGATCCATGCATCTGCTGGATACCGGCGTTGATAAGATTTTGCTGGACTGCGGCATGTTCCAGGGCCGAAGAAAGGAGAGCCGGGACAAAAACGAAAACTTTCCCATAAACCGGTCTGAAATCACCACCATGGTTCTTTCCCACGCCCATATTGATCATTCCGGCCGGATTCCTCTGTTGACAAAAAATGGCTTTTCCGGCCGGATTGTCACCACCCGTCCCACCAAAGACGCTCTGGAGTACATGCTTCTGGATTCAGGGCATATCCAGGAGTCGGATGCCCAGTACCTTAACTATAAAGCCCTACGTGCGTTTCTGTATCAGGCTGAGCAGGCCAAAACCCAAGAGCAGATTTCCAACAAGGAAAAATCCAGGATCAAAAAGCTCCTGAAACACACCCCCCATGAACTGAATGTGGATGCCATTGCCGCACTTCACAAGGAGCACGGCCTTGACATGGTGACACCGCTGTATACCCTGGAGGAGGCCATAGAGGCCCTTCCTTTTATTGACGGATACCCCTTTGGCTCAAAAGTGACCATCGGAAAGGGAGTCACGGTGAAATTCTACGTGGCCGGCCACATTCTAGGATCCGCCTTTTCTTTGATTACAGTGACACCGGAAAACGGGGGCAAGCCCCTTAAAATACTTTTTACCGGTGATATCGGCCGGTTTGAAAAGCCCATTTTAAAAGACCCCACCCTGGAATTTGATGAAGAGGACAGGGACATTGATCTGATGATCATTGAAAGTACCTACGGGGACCGCGAGCATACCCCGGTGTCGGATCTTTCCGGCAGCCTGAAAGAGACCCTGACCCGTACAATTGAACGGGGTGGCTCTCTTTTGATTCCTTCCTTTGCCTTTGGCCGGACCCAGGAGCTTATTTACATTCTTCATGAGTTGTATGACTCAGGCGCTGTTCCCAAAGTACCTGTTTATGTGGACAGTCCTCTGGCATCAAATATCACAAAGGTCTTTGCGGAACATCCGGAAACCTATGATAAGGAAACCCACCAGATATTCCTGGAAAAGGGTATCAACCCCTTTTATTTTAAAAACATCAAGTTTGTTGAGTCTGTGGAAGAGTCCATGCGCCTCACCCAGGACAACACCCCGCACATCGTAATCTCGGCATCAGGCATGTGTGAGGCAGGCCGGATTCTTCACCACCTGCGTTATAAAATCCATAATCCCAAACATACGATCCTCATAGTTGGTTATATGGCCAGCCACACCCTGGGCCGGCGTATTGAAGAACTGGGGCTGCAGGCGAATCCGGCTGAAGACAAAGCACCGGAAGTCAAAATTCTGGGAAAAAGCTATCCCTTGAAAGCCCATGTGGAAAAAATCGGTGGGTTTTCCGCCCATGGAGACTGCCATGAACTGATGCGGGTGGTTACAGAATCCAATCTTCGGGTGAAAAATATTGCCGTTGTCCACGGCGAAGCTGAACAGAGTGCGGCATTTGCCCTGCGCCTCAAGGAAAAGGGATATAATGCCTTTATCCCCAAACGCGGAGACTTGTTTAAATTGCAGTGATTCAGGCCTGCAATTTAAATTTTACATTCAAAGAAGAAACGATTTTGAATTCTGATAAAAATTATAAAGCGAACGATACATTCAGATGCTTTATATCAGTGGTTCTTGACGGGCATGCGAAGCGTCAGCTATGCCGAATTCAGACTGCAATCCGTTCCACAGGCATTCATGCAGCATGGCCTTCAGCTCAAAATTTTCATCTAACCCTGAAATTTCTCGGAGATATTTCAGAACAGGATGTACCCTGTATTAAAACAATATTATCTGAAGCGATTGCTGATAAAACCCGTTTTAATATTACATTTAACCGGCTTGGCGTTTTTCCAAATGCACGCCATCCTAAAGTAATCTGGATTGGGGCGGATAAGGCATGTCCTGAAGTGATAAGTTTACAACGCGACATCAATTCAAAACTGAATCAATGCCACAATTTTATCAAAGAAAAAAAATTTTCACCACATATTACATTGGCCCGGGTACGCCACCATGCAAAACCAGCTCTATTAAACAAAACGCTTGAAATTGAAACAGGGTCTATATTAATCCCTGTAAATCAGGTCTATCTGATGAAAAGCCAGCTTTATTCCTCGGGCGCCGTCCACTCTTCTTTATTCTGTGCCAATCTGAAATAAGA
>QKDP01000260.1 GCA_003252055.1 Desulfobacter postgatei
TAACACAGATCACACAAAAACCAGTGAACGGGCAATTTTCATTGCAGGGCTCAATGCGGTTTACAGATCCCTGCAGCTTTGTGAAAAAACAGTGCATTGCAAGGACAAGGAACCCGTGGTGTGCGCCGAAAATCTGATTGAGCAACCGCAGTTTTCAGGGAAAAAGATTCTTCTGGTCGGGCTTCAGCCAAGATTTCTGGAATATCTTGTCAGACAGAACACGGTGCGGGTCCTGGACCTTGACCCGGAAAACGTGGGTACTGAAAAGTTTGGTGTACGCATAGAATCAGGGGAAAATTTTAAAGAAGCGCTTGACTGGTGCGACATGATATTTGCCACCGGGTCCACCATTGTGAACGGCACCATCACCCATTTTTTGAACTGCGGAAAACCTGCCGTGTTTTTCGGGGTAACCATCAGTGCCCCGGCCAAAATTCTGGGGCTTTCAAGCTATTGCCATTGCGGCCAGTGAGGCGATCTGCTAGAATTATAAAATCGGCCGGCCTGATGCCCACAGTTTTTTTCAGGATAAAACCATCAAAAAAGGGGGATAAAAAATATGGGTGAGAACCAATTGATTATTCGGTGTACGAAATGCGGGGCAAAAAACCGGGTACCTGAAAACAGAATTTCTGAAAGCCCAAAATGCGGCAAGTGCGGGACCCCTTTGCGCCTGGAGGTTTTTGATGCACCCGTGAACGTCACGGATGCCAACTTTGACCGGGCGGTCATGAAATCATCCGTTCCAGTGCTGGTGGACTGCTGGGCCCCCTGGTGCGGCCCCTGCCGGGCCGTGGCCCCCATTCTGGATGACCTGGCAAAAATTTACAGGGGGCGGCTTAAAATAGCCAAGATCAACATGGACGAAAATCCTGGAACCGGGTCAAAATATCGCATTCAAAGCATTCCCACCATGCTTTTTGTGAAAAACGGAAATCTGATTGACCAGGTTACAGGGGCCTTGCCCAAGGAAGCGTTAGAGGTCCGGATAAAATCATTCATCTGATTTAAATTCTGCCGGAATTAATCGGGCAGTCGTTTTTATCCAAAATAAAAATCGGTCTGGCCATTCGGGTGATTATTTTTGAGCCTTGTGCCACGCCACCACCTGTTGGTAAGAGATGGTGCCGCCGAAGATGTCCAGGGCGGAACCGATGGTCAGGTCCACACGGTCCTTGCCAAGGGTTTTTACCCGGTCCAGGTCTGAAAACCGCCCTGCGCCTCCGGCATAGGTGGCAGGGATGGGGCTGTGTTTTCCCAGCAGCTTCACCAGTTCTTCCTGGATGCCCTGCATTTTGCCTTCCACATCCACGCCGTGGACTAAAAATTCGTCACAGAATGCGGACAGATGTTCCAGCGTGGCCGGGTTTACGGCCATTTTGGTGAAATTTTGCCAGCGGTCTGTCACAATCCAGAATTGTCCGTCCCTTTTCCGGCAGCTTAGATCCAGAACCAGGCGGTTTTTGCCTACGGCATTCACCAGGGCATTGAGCTTGTCCATGTCCATGTGGCCTTTGGAGAAAACATAGGAAGTGACAATGACATGAGATGCGCCTGCATCCAGAAAGGTGTGTGCATTTTCAGGATGAATACCGCCGCCCATCTGAAGGCCGCCGGGGAAGGCTTGCAGCGCATCAAGGGCTGACTTGGTATTTCCAGGGCCAAGGGCAATGACATGGCCGCCGAAAAGTTGGTCTGCCTGGTACATTCGTGCGAACTGTTCCGGGGTTCCGGCGCTTTCAAAATTGGTGACAAGACTGTCCTGGGTGTTGTCGGACAGGGTGCTGCCTACAATCTGGACCACTTTGCCGTTTCGAAGATCAATGCAGGGACGGAATTTCATATGATAAATCCTATGGGGTATCTGTCGTGGCCGGCAATTTTTGAAAATCCGACACAATATTTTTGACAATCTCGGCTAATCCACGATTGAGGGCCTGGATATAGGCCTTGGGACGGGTGTCTGTACCCAGGGGGATTTGCGCGGAATAGGTTTTCGCCAGAACCGGTGTGAACCCCTCTTTGTTCAACCGGTCAAGGTTGAGTGCCATGGTCACCACAGCCGACATCGCAGATGTGTTGCGCCGGTCACAATAAAGTGCTGTGATTTTACCCCATAACTGGAAGATATTGTCCGGGATCTGGTTTGTCGAGACAGGTGCAAACTGAGGCGAGTTGACCAGGGCTTCAAACATCACATCACTGATCATGCGGGCCGGTGGTGTCATGTAATTGTTATAATAATCCTGGGTAAATCGGTTTTGATCCACCCGGTAAACAAATTCCGCAGAGGCGAATTCCGGTGAAATGTCCAGGCGTTTGACCACCAACGGAGCCCCGGCTGAGCGGTTGACTTGGTCAGCAGGGTCTTTGCCGTCTGCAATCAGCCTGAACATCTGTTTTTCCGTGTAATCATTTTTAATGCCCCCGCATCCGGCAAAAAAGGCTGTGGCCGTTAAGATACAAGTTGTCATCATGAAAAGCTGTAAAAGCGTTAGGGGACGATGGCAGTTCATAACGGTTTATTTCTCCTTTCCTGATGTTGACGTCTTGGGTGCCGGCGGGGCTTCCATGAGAATTCTGCCCGGGTACGCCCTCAGCTCCCGGGTAAACTGGTTGAGGTTGTCAGTGGTATCCTCCAGGTTGCCGATGGTTTTTTCAATGACATCCGCATTTGTCCAGATCATGTTTTCCAGCAGCCGGGATGTTTTTTCAAGGTTGGCCAGAACCGTATCCATTTTTTTGGACATCTCGCCCAATTTCCCTTCGTAATCTTGTTCCAGGCCGGTGGCCATGCGTTTGAAACTGCCTGAGGCCGCATTGATATCTGCCAGGGTCTGTTTGATGGGAACTTTTGCTCTATGAACAATCTGTTTTAAGTCTGCCACAGATGACCCGGTATCCGTCAAAATTTGTTGAACCCGGCCGGAACTCAGGATTTTGGCCAGGTCCTTGTTGGTCTGGCGAAGTTCCTTGAGCAGGCCTTCAGCCTGGGCAGATACCTTTGTAATATTCAGGCCCTTGAGAAGGGCCGAAAGATCGTTTTTCATCTTTTGGAGATCCAGCGAGCCCAAGGTTTCCATTGCCCGGCTGATTGCATCCGATACCTGTTTGATGTTGCTGGACCGGGAAGGCACATAAAGGTTTTCAGGGGTCCAGGTGATTTGAAGGTCATCCGGTCCGTTTTTTTTGTAATCGGTCTCCAGATATGCTGATCCGGTCAGGCCGTTAAAGGATAAAAATACGCAAAGACCGTCACCGACCGCTTTTTTCATACGTTCCGCAGGGTTTTTCCCGGTCTGACCCACGTAACAGTCTTCGGACAGGGAAAAGGTGACCAATACGTAATTTGAGGCAACATCGTACACTTTTGTGGGGGTGGTGATGGATTTTACAGCACCGATTTTTACCCCTTTGTATTTAACTTCCGAGCCGATGTTCAGGCCTTGGACGGATTCGTTAAAATAGGTTTCGGCCAGGGTTTCCGTCTTTAAAAACTGGCCTGCGCCAAAGGCAATAAGCATGGCTGCGGCCAGTGCAAAGGCCAGGATGAGAAAAAGGCCGAGTTTGAAATAGTTGCTTTTCTGGGTCATGCGTCGAGTTCCAAAAAATTATTATGGGTTCCGGTTAAAAAAATTATATACATATGGGTTTGACGGATCCGCTTTGAGCTTTTTAGGATCGCCCTGGGCTATGATCCCTTTTTCCTTTTTGCCCAGCATGATCACCCGGTCGGAAATGGTCAGAATGCTTTCAAGCTCATGGGTGACAATGACAAATGTGATTTTAAGGGAGCCTGCCAGTTCCAGGATAAGACGGTCCAGCTCGGCAGAGGTTAAGGGATCCAGCCCGGCAGAGGGCTCGTCCAGAAACAGGATGGCCGGATCAAGGGCCATGGCCCGGGCAATGGCTGCCCTTTTTTTCATGCCGCCGCTCAACTCGTCGGGCAGAAGATAAAGGGCATGACCCATGTCCACCAGATCCAGTTTGACCCGGGCAATGGCTTCAATGGCTTCCCGGGGAAGATCCGTGAACTCTATCAGGGGCAGCATGATATTTTCCAGCACGGTCATGGAGCCGAACAGCGCGCCGTTCTGGAATGCGACGCCAATGGTGGCAAGCAGACGGTTGCGCGCCTTTCCCCGGGCGGCTACTATATCTTCGCCATGGATGAGGACCTGGCCGGACACCGGCGGCACCAGACCGATCATGTGTTTGAGTACCGTGCTTTTGCCGCAGCCGGAACCGCCGAGGATAACAAACACCTCACCACTTTGGATATCAAAGTTGAGATCTTCCATAATGGCTTTGTTATTGTAGCCGGCAAAAAGGTGCCGGACATTGATAATCGTTTCGTTCATATGCCCAGATAAAAGTAAATTACGGAAAAAATACCGTCAAACACAGCAATTAAAATGATGGAGGATACCACAGCCCTTGTGGTGGCATCGCCCACGGCAGAAGGTCCCCTCAATGTCTGATACCCCCGGATGCAACCGGTGGCGGCAATGAGAAGACCGAATACAAAACATTTGACAAGGCCACCGACAACGTCTTCCCAGGAGACAAATCCCACCACCTGGTTGTAATATGCAATGGGCGGGTAGCCAAAGGAAAGAATAACAACCATGCCGCCAAGAATACCCACAAAATTGGAAAAAACCGTGAGCAGCGGCGTGATCAGGGTGGCGGCAATGACCCTTGGTACGATGAGAAACCTGACCGGCTCCATGCCCATGACCGTAAGCGCGTCAATTTCCTCGTTGATCTTCATGGTGCCGATTTCTGCGGCAAAGGCGGATGCAGAGCGCCCGGCCAGCACAATGGCGGTCATCAGGGGGCCAAGCTCCCTGACCATGGCAATGCCGATGAGGTTGGCCACATATATTTCCGCACCGAACATCCGCATGGGAATGGCGGCCTGGAACGCCATGACCAGGCCCACGATAAAAGAGATGAGCACCACAATGGGCAGTGCGTTTACACCGGAGCGTTCCGCCACCATCCAGGTGTCGGCCCACCGGACACGGCCCGGATTTTTTAAGCACGAAAACAGGGCGGCCGTGATCTCCCCGACCATGGTGATGAACATTTTGGCATCTTCAAGGGACGTAACCAGATCTTTACCGGTTTTTTCAATGTAAGAAATCTTTGGCGGCAGGGCTGATGCCTCGTTTTTTGATTTCCGGGCCAGTTCCAGAAGAGGGGCAAATTCATTTCTGACCCCGGTCACGAAGTCGGGCTGTTCTGCCGGTGGGCTGCCTGCCAGGCGGCTTAAATGGGAGATAAAGGTGGCTCCGGCCATGTCCATGTAGTCAACGGATCCAAGGTCTATCCGGATTTTTCCCTGGTCTGCTTTTTTAACCGTTTTAACTGCGGTATCCCATAACCGGGCAACGCCCGGGGCATCCAGCCGTCCTGAAAAAAGCATTGCCGTTGTCTGGTTTACGGTTTCAATGTTCAGCTCCGGCAAAATATCCCCTTGTTTGCTAAATTGTCTGTTAACTCATTTTTTTCTATGGCCTTTTGGGTACCGATGTTACAGTCTGGAGATTAAACCATATTTGTATCGGGGAATCAAGGTGCTATCAAAAGGCGCACAGGGTCAGCCGGGTAGGGTGGGCAAAAGCGCAGCGTTGCCCACCATTGTGGCTATGTATAACATTTAACCCAGGCTGTATAGCCGGATTATTTTTTACGGCAAACCACCAGCGCCACCCATTCTTCCTGATTTATTTTTCTGACGCACCCAAGGTTTTGCGCATCAAGTGCTGCGTAAATGTCGGGAATTTTCTCCTCAATGATGCCCGAAAGGATGGCGGTCCCGTCCGGTGCCAGGCGGGCTGAGATATCCGGCATGATGGATACGATCACCTGGGCAATGATGTTGGCACAGATAAGGTCATATTGGATTTCAGGTGTTTTATCCAAAGTTGCAACCCCAAGGGTGATCTGGTCCAGTTTAATCCCGTTTTTTTTCAAATTCTGCCGGGTGATATCCACGGCCACAGGGTCCACATCAATGCCGGTCATGGCGCCTGCCCCAAGCTTTGCAGCCCCGATCATCAGTATGCCTGACCCGCACCCCACATCCAACAAGGTTTTGCCCGGTTGTACATGTTCTTCTAAAAGGGCCAGGCACATGGATGTGGTCGGGTGGGTCCCCGTGCCGAATGCCATGCCTGGGTCAATGTGAATGATAATCTCTCCGGGAGCCGGGTTATAGTCCTTCCATTCGGGTTTCACCACAATTTTGTCCGTAATCCGGGTGACGTTGAAATATTCCTTCCAGGCATGGGCCCAGTCCTTTTCATCCACACGTTCCGATAAGACATTCACCTGAATAGCCATATCCGACAATCCTGCCAGACGTTCCCTGATTTTGGAAATCATAATATCAGAATCATCCGTGTCCGGCAGGTAGCCGATAATGCTGTTGTGCTCAGGTTTTTTTAAGGTCCGGGTGCCGAAACCCTCATCCGGTTCGGGGATGGGTACCTCGCAGATTACGCCTTTCAGGTTGAATGAAAAGAAAATATGGCAGATCACTTCTTCGGCAAGTTCAATATTGTCTGCGTCGAACCGGGCAATAACTTTTTTGAATTTCATGGCAGTTTCCGTGTTTTTTGATATTTTGTCGTGGGCCAGGTCATCTTATGGCGTTATATCAACATTATCGTTGACAATCCATACCGGCCTGTCCTAACGGTAAACCAGTGTCCATCCGGAGATGGCCTTTTTGCCCAATTTCTTCGTTGAAGGAAAAACTGCTCAACCGGATGATTTCCAGAAAGCCGTCTGCCATGCGGTTCAGTCTGGATACCCTGATCAACCTGGGGCTTGAGGGGTTCCGGCTCATGGGCGGGATGCCGGACTCAAAGGAAATTGCAGCAAGACTGTTGACTTCAGATCATTGGCCATGAAAATATGAGACTGTTACTTAATTGAACGATTAAAAGGTTCGTTTTAATAACAGCCATGGGCTGCCCTGGTTTTTCACCGTGGTTCAGCCCACAACGAAAGTTGAAAGATCTGTGCAGGTTACACAGACTTTCTTATAACGATATGAAAACATTTATCAAATTAATAACAAGGAGAACCCTGCCATGCCGGAAAGAAGTGTTAATTATGAAATTTTAAGCCCCACCAATTTTCTTGATAGAAGCGTAAAAGTCTATCCGGACAAAACCGCTGTCATTTATGGGGACAAATCCTTTACCTGGGCAGGGTTCCAGGAGCGGGTATTTCGTCTGGCCAATGGCCTGAAGGCCTGCGGTGTTGGCCGGGGTGACAAGGTCGCTTTTATCTGTCCCAATACCCCGCCCATGCTGGAAGCCCATTATGCCGTGCCTTTGCTGGGTGCAGCCCTGGTTTCCATCAATATCCGGCTGTCTGCCAGTGAAATGTCCTATATCATCAATCACTCCGACGCCAAAGTTGTGGTGGCGGACAATGAATTCGGCAACGTGCTCTCCAATGTCGTGTCCGAACTTACCGCAGTGAAGACCTTTGTCAATATCTGCGACATTGACGATTCCATGCCCCTGGACGGACCGGAATATGAACAATTTCTGGCGGACAGCCCGGATGATCCGGTTGCCCTTGCCATTGAAGATGAACGGGAAGTCCTTGCCTTGAATTATACCTCCGGCACCACGGGCCGGCCTAAAGGAGTGATGTACCATCACCGGGGCGCTTATCTCAACGCGTTGGGAGAGTTGCTGGAGTTTAAAATTGATTTGGACAGCAAATATCTATGGACCCTGCCCATGTTTCATTGCAACGGGTGGTGTTTTACCTGGGGCATCACCGCCATGGGTGCCACCCATGTGTGCCTGAGAAAGGTGGATCCCGTTGAAATCTACCGGATTATCGCCGAGGTGGGTGTCACCCATCTGTGTGCCGCGCCCACCATCCTCATCGGCATGTCTGTTTTTGCCAAGGATAACGATGTCACACTCTCCCACAGCCTGGAGATCATGACCGCCGGTGCCCCGCCCGCACCCATGGTGATCCAGAACATGGAACATATCGGGGCCAACATCACCCAGACATATGGTCTGACCGAGGTGTTTGGTCCGCACTCCGTATGCCAGTGGCAGGACAAATGGGATGACCTTGCACCCATGGCCAGGGCCGGCATCAAGGCCCGCCAGGGCGTACCCTATATTGTGGCCGAGCACATGGATGTGGTGGACTCGGAGACCATGGAACCGGTGCCAAGGGACGGCACCACCATAGGTGAGATCGTCATGCGGGGAAACAACGTCATGCTGGGGTATTATAAGGATGAGGAAGCCAGTGCCGAGGCCTTCAGGGGCGGATGGTTCCATTCCGGGGACCTGGCGGTTATGCACCCGGACAACTATGTGCAGATCATGGACCGCAAAAAGGACATTATTATCTCAGGCGGTGAAAATATCTCCACCGTTGAAATCGAAAATGTGCTGTACACCCATCCGGATGTGCTGGAAGTGGCTGTAATTTCGGTGCCCGACGAAAAATGGGGAGAGGTGCCCAAGGCGTTTATTGTACCCCGGGCCGGAACCAATCCGGATCCGGCACAGATTATTGCCTACTGCAAGGAAAAGATGGCCCGGTTCAAGGCCCCCAAGTATATTGAATTCGGTCCCTTGCCCAAAACCGCCACAGGCAAGTTGCAGAAGTTCAAACTGCGGGAGAAGGAGTGGGAAGGCCACGACCGTATGGTCAACTAAAAGCCGTGGGCTGACCTGGTTTTTTACCGTGGTTCAGCCCATAACGAAAGTTAAAGGTGAATTGTTTCGAACCGTAGGTCAAGCCGGGCGTTTGAAGCGTCGGATCTCGCGTCTCTATTGGGCCGGCGCTTGCCTGTTGGCAATTCCCGACTAAACGGCAAAGCGGGAAAACACAAAATACAAAGCGCCCTGGCCCAACCTGCGGTTTTTTTCTGTTCGTTACAACACTCCGAAAATTGTGCAAAGCAGGCGGGATCGAAATGTGTTCAATCCGTACAGTAACCCACGCCGTTTGAACGGTTCGGCGTGGGACGGCCTGCTTTTTTCTAACGCTACAAGGTCATGTTTATCGTTCGGCTCGATATGCGTCCGCTATCCCTATTCTGAAAGAGGGATGATTTCGAGGCCTTCTTCTTCTTCGCCGTCGTCGCATTTGCTGCATTGGAAGGTCGTGCATCCCTCAGGGAGGAGCTCGGTATTGGTATTCTTGTAAAACACATATCCATTTTCGAACAAGATGTTCTCCACGTATTCGCCCCAATTGTCATTCATATGGTACTGGTCCACTGTATCTTTATTGACGCTGCTGCTCGGGACAAGCCACACTTTGGCTCCCACTTCCCAGTGGCTGTCGATCACGCAGTTGGCGTCTTTTTTGCAATCGGGCAAACACGAATCGATTTCGATGCAGGTTCTCTCAATATTGAGTTTTCCATCACCATTGGACGTCGCCGTGCCCAGTTCGATCAGGCCTTCCCCTGGCCACGGATCGGGATAATAGATCAAAGAATATTCCGTATCGGGATTAAGTCCCCTGGCGTAAAAGGAGTAACAAAACTTCGGGCCTTGCCCTTTGTAAGACAAAAAGCCAATAGCACGGCTAGGGAAGGTAGGGAGCCAATTACCGTCGGCGTCCTCGTATTTTTTGATGAGGGTGATCTCGCCCCAGTACTTGCTCGTGAAGTAGGCGCTGGCGCTACCTACGGTCCCGAAACAAATTAAAACGGCTAGAACCAAAACCATTTTCCAATTTTTTTTCATAAAACTTCCTCCTTTTAAATTAATTGAGATCAAAAGCGACCCGAATGAATGGCCGCATCTAAAAAAAACGGAAATTATTTTTTCCGGTAGTCGGCGAATCAGTATACTTGCAGGCGAAAAAACAAAATTCTCAGCTTCGTATTTGCCGGTTGAATCGAGCGGATTTGACTTAATCTGTGCTCGTTTGAGTGTTCTTTGACAATCCTTCCAGCTTCTAATTAAAATCGAGTTCCTTTGTCAAGTCTTCTTGAACAATTTGTTCGGAATCCAATCAGAAACGCGTTCCTTTGTCAATGGCTCTTTGGCAAATAAAGTTCACCGATTCTTATTTTTCCTTCTGTAGCTTCATTACAGTGCAGTACATGATGCTGAAATTACACGCTATTAATTTGTGGTTAGGATTTTGTTTTAATTTAAGGATATTCATCTCTCTATTGAACGTGAAAAAATTATCTATTCCGTAACAGCCTGTCGAGCGGTTTTTCCTCACACTTTTCGAAATTCAATTTTGTATTCCCCGCAGACAGGACAGGTCCAGTCTTGGGGAAGGTCTTCAAAGGCAGTGCCGGGGGCAATGCCGTTATCGGGATCGCCTTTTGCCCGGTCATACTCGTAATCACAGGGTCGGCATGCTCCCGGGCTCCCATCACATCCCGGTGCATCGTCATAAATGTAGCCATTGGGGCCGCATATATATTTATCCATATTTTTCTCCTGATTCTATTTTGCTGGTTTATAAATAGGGGGTTTTTGCCCAGCCCTCGAAAAGCACGATAGGATCTTGAAACCCTATAAAACGTTTACCCTGATTAGGGTACCACGAACATGGCCCAATGGCCACAGAGCTGCATTAAAATGTATTGACAAATCATCAATTGCCATCCATAGTCCAGGTTTAAAAATAACGTTTGCTGGGGGGGCTTTAGCCGGCTGAGAAGGAAGAGATTCCTGACCCTTGGAACCTGATGCGGATAATACCGACGCAGGGAAGCGGATATGAACTTAGGTTTTCCACGTATTCCCGCCTTTTGATTCCCTGTATAACAGCCACGGGCTGACCTGGTTTTTCACCGTGGTTCAGCCCACAACGAAAGTTGAAAGATCTGTGTAGGTTGCACAGACTTTCTTATAAAATTGATAGTATAGGAAAAAGTGATCATATGCACGCCCATGAACTGGCCGAAGATACGTACAGGCTTTTTGCCGCGCTGCGCGATACAAGACCTTTGGTCCATGTGGTGACCAACTTTGTGGTAATGAACCAGACCGCCAATGCGCTTCTGGCTCTTGGGGCATCACCCATGATGTCCTGGGCAGACCAGGATGCCGGGTATATGTCCGGTGTATCGGACGCCCTTTGCATCAACATTGGCACCCCGGTTCCAGAGCGCATTTCGGTCATGAAATCCTTGATGACCCTTGCCGGGGACGCGGAAACCCCCGTTGTTCTGGACCCTGTGGGGGCCGGTGCAGGTCCTTTTCGCACTGACATTGCCCGGGAACTTTGCGCCCTTGCCCCGGCAAAAATCATCCGGGGCAACTCTTCGGAAATCTGCGCCCTTGCTGCAGGTCATTTATCCACCAGGGGGGTGGACAGCGGGATCTCCCCGGAACAGGCCAGGGCCATTCTGACCGGGCATGGACGGCCCGACCGAAATGCGGATGCAATGCCAAGCGGTGCAACCGCGCTTCTTGGATCCGCATCTGCGCTTGTTGTCAGCGGGAAAACAGACATGGTGCTGGGGCAGGGTAAAATGGTCAGAATCGCCAACGGATCTGAACTCATGGGCCTGGTAACCGGTACCGGCTGCATGCTTTCCGCCATTTGCGCTGCGTTTTATGCCGTGGCTGAAAACGGTTTTGACGCAGCGGTTGCAGGCGTTGCCGTTGCAGGTATTGCCGGGGAACTGGCCGCCGCCCGGGTGACGGGCCCGGGCTTTTTTCTGCCTCATTTTATAGACAGTTTGTACGCACTGAGTGAAGCGGATATTCATCAACATCTGAGAGCGCAAGTTTACTGTCTTTGATATAAAAAGGAAGGTGAATTTGAAAATATCCGATCACATATCCATTCCGGACACCAGTATTGAGTTTTACCCCATCCGGTCCCGGGGACCCGGGGGGCAGAATGTGAACAAAGTGTCTTCAGGTGTTCATATCCGTTTTGATATCCATGCCTCGGATCTTTCTGATGAAATTAAGGCCAAGCTTTTGTCCCTCAACGACAAGCGTATT
>QKDP01000133.1 GCA_003252055.1 Desulfobacter postgatei
CAGTGCGGCCAAAGCAGGACTCATCGGTGCCAGCCGCAGCATTGCAGCCGAAGTGGCACGGCTTGGCATCCGAATCAATGTTGTGGCACCAGGACTCATTGACACCGATATGACCAAGGATTTGCCCCTGGCCAATGTCAAAACTATGATTCCCATGGCACGGGTGGGCCGGCCCGAGGAGGTGGCACGGGTGGTTAAATTCCTGTGTTCAGATGACGCATCCTACGTCACCGGCCAGGTGATCTCTGTCAACGGCGGCATGTTTTAATTTTAATGCTTATGAAAAAAAGACTTTTCCTGGGGGCTGCTGCCACCGTCCTGATGGCGGCCATGGTTTCAGTCAGCGCAAATGCAATATCCCTGGAGGATATCCGGGAGACGGCCGGCGGCATCCGGTCAATCAGTGCCGATTTTCTCCAGGAAAAGCACATGAAAATCCTGGTAAAGCCTCTGGTTTCCAAAGGGATTATCCGTTTCCAGAGCCCGGATGCATTAAGGTTTGAATACCAGGAACCCATTAAAAACATCCTGATCATGCAGGGGAAAAGCGTTTCACGCTATATACACAAGGACAACACCTTTGTCCGGGACAATGCGGCGGCCATGGGTGCCATGTCGGTTGTCATGGATGAAATCAGCCAATGGCTGAAAGGGAATTTCAACACCAGCGTTTTCGATGCGACTATTGAGGAGGCAACGGAGCCCGGCAGAATCATCCTGGTCCCCAAAGACAAGGCCATGACCAATTTTATCCAGGACATAATTCTGGTGCTGTCCGAACAGCCGGGCGTTTTTAAAGAGGTCATTATCCGCGAAAACCAAGACTCTTACACCCTTCTTCGGTTTGAGGAGGTGAAACTCAATGAAGACATTAACCCTGACGTGTTTGCAGTCCCGAAATGAGACAGAAGAGTGCGCTGGGATATTTCTTTGTATTTGTTTCTTTAATCAGCGCAGGATGCGCTGGGCTGCCGCCTATTGTCTCCCTGGATAATTCTCCTGCTCCGGATGAGCAAAGCCTTTCCCGCGAGTTGAACGCGCTGTTCCCGGCCGATTCGTTCCAGTTTGTCCACGCCATTGAGTTGACAATGCAGGGCAACCATTCGGCCATGCTCATGGGTGTTGTAAACATTCATCCCCGGAATCGCGCCATCCGTTGTGTGATCATGACCCTGGAGGGACTGGTTCTTTTTGAAGCGGACCACACCAGTGAAGCGTTCATAATTCACCGGGCCGTTCCCCCCTTTGACAGCCAGGCCCTTGCCCGGGGGCTGGTATCGGACATTGAGCTTATCTTTTTCAGACCCCGGGGCAAACCTTATGCCTGGGGAAAGCTTGAAAATCAAAATAAAATCTTAAGGTTTTCAGGACCTGAAGGCGGAACAATAGACATTATCATCTCCCCGGACAGGACCGTTTGGACCCAGAACTTAAGAACCTGCAGCCATCGGATCAAACGCTGCGTTAATTATATATTTCCCCAAGCAGCCACAAACAGCCGGCCCCCTGTTTTCCCAAAGTCTATAACCTTGACAGCGGTATTTCCATCACGATACACGTTAACCATGACCCTGACAGACGCGAATTTAATTTCCGATACCCAAGCCCAGCGGTGACAATAAATGAAGCTGAAACTGATTTATCCCAGATGGACAAAACTTGACCGGCAGACCGAATTCCATCTGCCCCCCCATGGCCCTGTTGTGTTTGCAGCAGCCCTGCCCGACCATATCGACGTCCAGTTTATTGATGAGAATGTCCAGACCATTGACTATGATGAACAAGTGGACGTGGTTGCACTCTCCATGATGCTCACCATCCAGATCAACCGCGGCCTTGCCATTGCAAAAAAGTTCCGGTCCAAAGGGATTCCGGTCATTGCCGGCGGTATTGCCACCATGCTCCATGCAGAACAGATGATCGGCCAGGTGGATTCAGTGTTTCTTGGAGAAGCTGAAGGCCGGATGGAAAAGCTCTTTGACGACCTGGAGAAAAACCGTCTGGCCCCGGTGTACGATTATCTTTCTTCACAGCCGCCCATTGAAACCGTGGGTCCGGCCAGAAGAGATATTCTTGAACGGGACCTGTACAACTACAAAGGGGTGCAGATGGTGGACCTGGTCCATGCCTCCCGGGGATGCCGGTTTAACTGCTATCCCTGCGCCGTGGCCTACCTTGGGGGACGAAAATTCAGGCCCAGACCCATTGACAAAACCATTGAAGAGCTGGCCGGCATTGACAATAACCGTCTCTTTATTGTGGACAATTCCCTTGCCCAGGACAAGCAGTGGGAACTGGACCTTTTCCGGGAGATGATCCCCCTAAAGAAAAAATGGTGCTGCCATCCCATTGAAAACGACCCCAAGGTGCTGGACCTGGCAGCCCAGGCAGGCGCCTGGTATGTTTACCAGGCCGTGTTCGATACATCGGATTTAATCCGGGACAGGATCAAACGGTACCATGACCACGGCATCGGTGTAGAGGGCACCATCCTTCTGGGCCTTGACCACCACACCGAAGACTCCATCAAAAAACTGATTGATTTTCTTTTGGAAATTAATCTTGATCTGGCTGAATTTACGGTTCTGACGCCGTTCCCCCACACCCGGGCCTGGGAAGAGCTGAACCGTCAGAAAAGGATTCTGTCCTATGACTGGGATGAGTATTCGGCGGATAAGGTGGTGTTTCAACCCAAGAACATGGCGCCGGAGCGCCTCCAGGCGCTGCTCCAGTATGCCTGGGACTCCTTTTACCAGGATGAACCCCAGAATATAAAAATGTACAAGCTGTTAAAGACGGTCATCCAGAAGGAAAAAGCGGATAACACGTATCGTCCCAGGAACCGGGACCTTGTCCGGTCTGCGTTTGGACGACCTGCAGGCCAACATATTTGATGATCGAGTTTTAAAATCCTTGATTTTGAAATATTTTTTTTACAACGTGCTCGGCAAGTTGCCCCGGACCGCTGAGCCCAACATTATAGTGAGATAATTACCCGATGATTCCAACCAATCCTACAACCATCGATACGAGTAATGGCTTCTTGTTTTTTTGGGATGATATGCCATCTATTACATCCACCCCAGACAACTCCTGCTTAAGTCAATGGTATCCAGACGCATTTACCGAACACGGCGTCACCTATAATAGTGCTGAACACTATATGATGGCACAAAAAGCCATTCTGTTTCACGATGCCGGATTATTCAATCTGATCACCCCTCGGAAGCCGCGAGCCTCGGTCGAATGGTGAAAAACTTTGATGAACAAATATGGATAAATGAGCGATTGAGAATAGTCACCCAAGGCAGCATTCTCAAGTTCGGACAAAACAGCGAATTGAATCGGTATCTCCAGCAAACGGCCCCGAAAACCATAGTTCTGGCAAATCCTTGGGATAAAATCTGGGGCATAGGCCTTGATGAATACTCCCCTGATGCAAGCATTCCGTCCAAATGGAAAGGCCTTAATCTGCTGGGATTTGCTCTCATGAATGCCCGTAAAGAACTTGGGGATAAATAGTGTTTGAACGAAAAGTCACCCATCTGCGGCGTTGCAGAAAAATTTGCAATCCTCACATACATTAGTATGCTCCGGTTGCAAATTTTTCTGCGCCTTGCATCTGGGCAACTTTTCGTCCAAACACGGGTTTCCGTTCAGGCAATAGATAAACAACCGCGAACCGTTGCCGCTGTTAAAGGTAAGACGGGAGGATGTATATGCGCTCACGCATGCACGTATGGATTGATCCAAATACTTGCTCTCCTTTTTTAAAGACGGTATAATAACAAAAATGTTCGTTTGATCTACCCGATACAACCTTTGATTCTGAACTTGACCGGTTTAAGACTGCAAATTTAACAAAAAGGTGGCACATGCCATATCCTCAAAGATCCATATTGTTCTGCGATGATTTACCCACCCGTCCGGTGACGGAAAAAGGGCTAATTCTCGTTACCGGAGCCGGCGGTTATATCGGCGGCCGGCTTGTCCCCGAGTTGATTGCCCGGGGATACAGAGTACGTGTGCTCGTCAGGTCCCATGGCGAGTCTTATGGGCGGCGCTGGCCCGGGGCGGAAGTTGTGGAAGGGGATGCTTTAAGTGTCGAGGACTTGGGGCGGGCCATGGACCAGGTAAATACCGCCTACTATCTGATGCATTCATTGCTCCTGGGACCCAGAAAACTTCAAAATCTCGAATTGGCTGTGGCAAGAAATTTCAGACGGGTCGCTGGGGAAAAGGGCGTTGAGCGCATCATTTACCTGGGCGGACTGGGGGATAAAAACGATTTTTTATCCGCGCACCTGAAGAGCCGTCTTGAAGTTGCACGGGAATTGGTGAAAGGCCCGGTGCCGGTGACGGTCATCCGGGCGGCCGTGATTATCGGCTCGGGAAGTTCCTCATTCGAAATCATCAAAAATCTGGTGGCCCGCATGCCGGTGATCTGTTTGCCCGTTCACGCCAAAACCCTGTGCCAGCCCATCGGCATCCGTGATGTGATCAAGTATCTGGTGGGGTGCCTGGAACACGAAAAGACCCGTGGCCGGGAATTCGATATCGGAGGGAATGAGATCCTTTCCTATGAAAATATGATGAAGGTTGTGGCGGATATTCTCGGCAAAAAGCGCTGGTTTACCCGACTTCCATTGCCTTTGAATACATTTTCATTCCTGGGCAGTTTTATCACGCCGGTGCCGGCCGCAATCACCCGTTCACTGTTGGAAGGGCTTGGCAATGAAGTGGTGTGCAGAAATGAGGAAATCCAGGCTCTGCTTCCCTTCGAGACTCTTCCCTTTCGTGAAGCAGTCAAACGCGCCATAAAAATCGAAGAAGACGACACCATGCAAAGCCGATGGTCCTGTGCCTATCCGCCCACTTGGAATCTGGTTCCAAGGCTGCATGAATTGGCCCGGCCGCCCCGTTATATCAGCCGGCACTGGATACACTCGTCCAAACTCGACAGATCCCTATTCTATGCTTTTTGCCGGATCGGGGGCAAGGAAGGATGGCTTCATAACAACTGGATGTGGCATCTGCGGGGTGAGATCGACCGCCTGTTGCTCGGTGTGGGCATGTCCCGGGGGCGGCGGAGCCAGTCTGAGTTATGGGAAAATGATGTAATCGATTTTTTTCGTGTGGAGAAACTTGAGCCCTACCACCGGCTTCTATTAAGGGCCGAGATGAAAGTGCCGGGCCGGGCCTGGCTGGAATTTACCGTCGAAGCTGAAAACCCGAACCTTAACCGCCTCATTGTGACCGCATACTTTGAGCCCCACGGGATCTGGGGCCACCTATACTGGTATTTTTTCCTTCCTTTTCACTACCTGATTTTTACCCGCCTGCTCCAGGCCATCGAAAGACAGAGCCGCAGCAGGGAACGCGAATCTTCAATGCCACTCACTTAGAGCCTGTTTGGTAAATGACATTAAGCTACATGCAATTACCCTGACAGGCTCTTAAGAATCAGGCTGGTGTTAATGCCGCCAAAGGCAAAATTCTGGACAGCGACACATTGGATCTTTGTCTCCATCAGCCGGGGGGTATGGCGGATCATGGCGCAGCGGCCATCCACCTGATCCAGGTTAAGCGTGGGGACAATAAAGCCCTTTTCCATCATATAAAGGGTGAGAATGGTTTCGATGACACCGCAGGCTGCAATGGTATGGCCCATGTAGCTTTTCAGTCCGCTGACCCATGGTTTGTTTCCATAGACATTGTTAATGGCCCGGGCCTCGATCACGTCCCCGATGCGGGTGGCCGTGGCATGGGCACTGATAAAATCAATCTGGTCCGCAGCGATCTGCGCACTTTCAAGACCCATCTTAAGCACCTGGGTGACGCCTGCAAGATCAGGCATAATGAGGTTGCCGCCGTTATTATTGGTGGAGAACCCGATCACCTCCCCAAGGATTGTTGCGCCCCGTTTTCTGGCAGATTCAAATTCCTCCAGCATGACCGCGCCGGCCCCCTCACCCACCACCAACCCATCCCGTTCAGCATCAAAGGGCCGGGGCGTTTTATGCGGGGTGTCATTATAATGGGTGGAACAGGCCAGAAGATTATCAAATACAGCCACCGTGGTGGTATCGTACTCTTCGGAACCGCCGCAGATCATGGCGTCCTGCACCCCGAATTTGATCAGCTCATAACCGAACCCGATGGCCTGGCTGCTGGTGGTGCAGGCTGACGG
>QKDP01000234.1 GCA_003252055.1 Desulfobacter postgatei
GTTTGGTGTTTCCACCGGCCCATCTACCGACACCCTGAACTTGAAAGGCGAAATCAGCCGGAACTATCAGGTCATTGATCGGTTACCTGAAAAAACAAGCATGTTTACCCACGACCTGGTACTGATGAATCTTGAAGATGCCCGGCAGCTGATCGGCCTTCCCAAAGGCTATGCCTGTGATCTGGCCATTGACGTTTTCCATGAAAATGAGCAGGACGCCATCTTATCAGACCTGACCGCCTCCTTTTCCTGGCCGGTGGAATGTGTCACAAGATTACAGAGCCAAGGGCTTTATGCAGGCCGTTTGAACCGCGGCAGGACGCTTATCGCCATTGCAGTGATTCCTGCTGTGCTGGCGTTGTGTCTTCTGGTTGCGGTAAACACCCGAAAATCAATGGGACGGCAATCGGATCTTGGTATCATGAAGGCAATGGGCTGGACCACAGGTGACATTGTCCGATTTCAACTGTATCGGGAATTATCTGTCTGCCTGCCTTCGGCCGTTGTTGGCATCTGCATGGCCTTTGTTCTGGTATACGGACCCGGCGCAGGCTGGGCAGCTGATTTTTTTCTTGGCTGGAAAACCCTGCCCCCCTCCCTTTACCTTGAAACAACGGGCGCTGCAACCGTTGTGCTGGAAATGGCAGGGTTGATGCTGGTGCCCATGATTGCGTCGGCTTTTTTACCGGTATTAAAGGGAGCAACCTTTGATGTTCATGATATGATCAAAGATGCAGGCCGTTGATGAGTTCGGAAATTACATGCCGCGACATATGCGTTGTCTTCCCCATGGGAAACAAAAAAAAACGCAGTGTACTGGACAAGATTAATGTCAATTTTCAGGCAGGAAAAATAAACATTATCACCGGCCCCGTTGGTGCCGGCAAAACCACCCTGCTCAATATCCTGGCAGGACTCACCCGGCCGACATCAGGGGAGGTGATTGTAGACGATGAGAGGGTTTCCCGATGGACCGGACCCCACAGGGAACGATGGCGGCGGCAAGCGGGTATTGTTTTTCAACACGATCATCTTCTCCATGACTTAACGGTGTTGGAAAATATCATGCTGCCCTTGATCCCCCTGGGTCGCCCCCTGTCACTATGCCGAAGCCAAAGCATGGAAGCACTTAAAAAAGTAGGGCTGTTGCACCATGCCGGCAGCTTAGCCAAATCCCTTTCAGGGGGGGAACGCCAGAAAACAACCATTGCCAGGGCAATCGTAAACCAGCCGAGCTTTATATTTGCGGACGAACCCTTTGCTCACCTGGATGATGAGAGCAGCAGACAGATGATGGATCTGCTGCATCATCATGCCTGTCAAAATGCGGTTGTGATCGTTGCCGCCCATGGTTTAAACCTGGAGACACTTCCGGAAAACTCCATTTGCTACCAGCTGAAAAACGGTGTACTAAACCTTGATGATCGAGTAAACCCATTGAGTTCCTGAGGCGTCTCATGTTTCGGCACCCCCTATTGCTGGCCGTCATATCATCACAATTTATGGCACTGCTTCTGCTGCTTGCGGCCTGCCCCGCATGGTTGAACACGGCACTGAACTGGAATCCGCTTGTCGCCGACCATCGGCAATTGTCGCTGGAAACTAAGGCCGAAGGCGCCTCCATACTGGGAAGAGCCGCTTCCGGGTTATTCTTATTTTCCGGCGTGCTCCTTGTTTTTGGTATTGCCAATATCTTTCATGAGGATATTCCCGGCGCAATGTGCGGTACCGGCGTGTGCCAGGCAATGTCCTCCGATGGCAGCACCCGATTGCTGTTGTATAACGGTCTCTTAATAATGCTGATGAAACTATGGTATGAACTGGACAAACTCAACCGAATGCTTGCTGAGATGCCGTTAACTCAAATATCCGCCCGCCTGTTCCTGACCATTCCCGTGGTGGCTGTATTAACATTAAAACAAACCTATGAGTCATTTGCAGGGATCAGGCCTAACCAGCCGGTCGACTGCTGTGCCGTTGTTTACGATCAATTTTCAACCCTGGAACAGGCAACCAGTATTTTCGGCCTGGGGGATAATGTGTGGCTTATTGCTTTCATTGTGCTTAATATACTGCTTTTAATTGTGTCAAAAGCTTTAAGCGTTTCAAGGATTGACCGTCCCTGGGAAAGATCCGCACTGGCCGCCATCACCTGGCTGTGGCTGCCGGTGGCAGCACTGATACTGGTCAATGTTCTTTCAGCCTATCACTATGAAGTGCTTCATCACCATTGCCCATGGTGCCTGTTCCTTCCCGAGCATCATCTGGTCGGTTATCCGCTTTATAGCGGGATGGCATTTATAGGAATGGAGGGGTTTACACTCTTCATACTTCCCCTTTTAGTAAAACACGACACCGGCATTTACCGGATCGCATTGAATCTTGGCCGTCAGGCAGCAAAAAAAATCGTCATGGCACAACTTCTTTTTCTGATTATAGCCGTTCTGCCGACCATTGTCTGGCGGCTGCGTTATGGTGTATGGATGTCTGGCTAAAACCCAAAAGACGAAACGCCTGCAAAAGCAGATCGGGATAAATGGATGATAACTTGAATTCATGGCTTGATTACAACGAATATCTCCAAAAAATATTCCAATTCATATCATTATTAGCACTATTTGTTAAAACATGGACCATCCTTAATTTGGCCAAAGGAGCCAGGAGATATGTTATTCATTAACGATTTTACACGCTCCAGCTTCCTCAGCCATGCATCCTTCAATTCGGCATCCACATCCTTGGGTTTGTCGATTCTGATGTAATGAAGGCCGATAAAGTTTAGTCCTTTGTCCGCTGCGGCAGTTGCAACCTTATCGATATTCGTCTGGCCGTCATCAACAAACACAATGGTCTTGTATTGGCCGATTACGCCTCGCTCCGTCAACACATGTATTAACTCTTTACCTTTATCTTGTCCGGTTACCATCAATATGCCATCGGAATAAGTCACTGGTTTGTTTTTATCCTCTGAGTAGTATGACAGGCCATCTGTCTTCTCTCCTATCATTTGAGGCAGAACGAAACCATTTGATGGCTTAGTAAGCATTTTAATAGTGGCGCCGCGAGCTGATAACGCATCCCTGGACGTCACAATTATTTTATTGGCTTTAATAGAATTGAATATTGCTGCAGCGTCAACTTGCGTTTTATGAATCGATATAATGTTTACTGTGATGGGAAGTA
>QKDP01000225.1 GCA_003252055.1 Desulfobacter postgatei
TTAATGATACGCGGGTGAATAACCGAAACAACGGTTCCCGGTCATTGCGGGACGTTTTCAATAAAAATATTTACCATGGGTGAGGTTGCTGGTAAATAGTGTTTGAATGAAAAGGCACCCGTCTGCGCCTTGCATCCGGGCAACTTTTCGTCCAGACACGGGGGGGCCGTTTAGGGACTCGGAAAAAATAAATGCTACAAATTTTGCGCCGAATTTTTATTCGTATTCAAGGCGCGACTTAGGGAGCATATTGGAATATGTTCTCTTAAGTCGCAACGAAGAATACGGATAAAAAGGCAAGCAAAATGTGGGATTTATTTTTTCCGAGTCCCTTAAACAGTTACGATTAGAAAAATCCCATTCAAAGGGGCGTTTAAACTTATGAAAACATACTATCGCGCATTGACCATCGCAGGTTCTGACAGCGGCGGCGGGGCCGGTGTCCAGGCAGATTTGAAAACCTTCAGTGCCTTAGGGGTTTTCGGCATGTCCGCCATTACCGCACTCACGGCCCAGAACACCCATTCAGTCACAGGTATTTTCCCTGTTCCCCCGGCATTTATCGGGGAACAAATTGATGCCGTAATGTCAGATATCGGCACCAATGCCGTAAAAATCGGCATGCTCCATTCACCTGAAGTCATTGAAATGGTAGCCGATAAACTCAAACAATGGCAATGTCCCAATGTGGTGCTGGACCCGGTGATGATCTCCAAGTCCGGCGACAAGCTGCTGCAGGACGATGCCATGGCCGCACTGACAAAACACTTGCTGCCCCTGGCCACGGTGATTACCCCGAATTGCTTTTAGGCAAGACCATTGACACCCCGGATAAAATGGAAGATGCTGCCGCGGCCCTTGCAGATCTTGGCGCAGCCAATGTACTGGTCAAAGGCGGACACCTAACTTCGGGTCCGGGCATTGATCTGCTCTATGAAGCCGCATCCGGCCAGACAACGCGCCATATCGCGGACCGTGTGGATACAAAAAACAGCCATGGTACGGGGTGCACCCTGTCATCGGCCATTGCCGCAGGCCTTGCCCGGGGACTTGACCTGAAAACCGCCGTTGCCGAGGCCAAAAACTATATCACCGAGGCATTAAAGGCCGGCGCCGATATCAAAATCGGCTCGGGGCATGGCCCGGTCCACCATTTTTATGCGCTGTGGGAAAGGCTGTAAATCTGCATTTCACATTCCCGGCAATTAAAAACCACTTGAAATCGGTGTTTGCCATGGGTCAGAAACAACGGATCGCAAGCATGCCGCCCGGAATTGGCCCTGCTTTTCGCTGTCTTTCCGGGACACCACCCAAGGCTTCGGCGGATACAGTGTTTTGTGGTCATGACCGGGATTCCCGGTCCTGCTGGGGCACATTCAAAGGCAGGATCAATGGATTTGACACCTCGTTTCTTATAAAACCGAATCGCAAGATGATTGGCTGCATTGGCCCGGAAATCAAGGTCGGTCCGATAAAAAGGAACCGGCGTCGGCCTGGGCCCGGCGGTCAGCCGCACATAGGCCTTTAACCGGTTCGTTTCCAGGCGGTCCACAAGATCCCGGCGCAAACGGTTCAGGTCAGCGGCAGGCAGGAACACCGGCTTTGAAAAAATTTCAAGGCGGTTCAGCTCAAAACAGGTATTGCCCAGTTTACCCAACTGCTTTTCAATGGCTGCTCTGGCCGTGTCGGGATTGCGGGCCGGGTCCCCCGGAACACAAAGCAGAGCCCGAGCCTGGATATTGTCCTCATCCACACAGGACAACTCAAACCCTTGGGGGTGTTCACAAAACTTCATATCCAGGGATATCTTTCTTTGGGCAGTCATGCCTGCCATAAGACGTGCAAACCCAAGGTCATGGTTCCTGAATACCATGGTGCCTTTAGGCAGATCATTTTTGTGAATCCGTGTTTTTCCGGACGGGAACACAAAGGCGTTTTCATCCACCCGGTTCACATAAAACCCTTTGAGCCTGCCTGGTGCGTTGGGAAAACAGATCCCGTCCCCGGCCCGCAGATCATGGGCCCGGTCCAGTACCAGGGCCTGGTTTTTAACCTGCTTCACCTGCCCCACGGGCTCTCCCACTGATTTTGGCGTATCAAAGGCGTCAATGGCGCCAGATGAGGAATCGGGAGAACCGGAAAGAAAATAATCGGTAAATCCCCGGTTAAAGGTTTTGCAGGGGTCAGGTGTGAAGAAAAACGTTGTACGGCCCGAAGAAGCGCGGGGTTGGGAGGAACCGGTATCGATAAGAGCATCAAGCCTTTGGCGGTAAAATCCCGTGATGTTTTTCACATAATCCAAACTTTTAAGCCTTCCCTCGATCTTAAAAGAGGTTATTCCGGCCCGGACCAGATCCGCCAGGAAATCAGAGCGGTTCATGTCCTTTAAAGAGAGCAGATGCCTGTTTTCACAAAGAACGGTGCCGGCTTTATCCTCAAGGTTCCAGGCAAGCCTGCAGGGCTGGCCGCAGGCACCACGGTTGGCGCTTCTGCCGCCAATGGCCGCACTCATGTAACATTGCCCGGAATAGCACACGCACAATGCCCCGTGGACAAAGGCCTCAAGATCCACACGTGTGGCGTCCCGGATCTGCTTAATGGCAGACAAAGACAGTTCCCGGGCAAGAATAACACGGGAAAATCCAGACTGTTCAAGGAATCTTACCTTTTCCGGCGTCCGGTTATCGGTCTGGGTGCTGGCGAATAAGGGGATGGGGGGCAAATCCATCTCTATAAGCCCCATATCCTGGATGATCAGGGCATCCACCCCGGCATGGTAAAGCTGTTGGATCAAACGCCTGGCCGGCTCAAGTTCATGGTCGAAAAGCAGGGTGTTAAAGGTCGCATACACCCGCGCGAAATAGCGATGGGCATAATTGCACAACGTCTGGATATCCGCGACACTGTTGCCGGCAGCAGCCCTTGCTCCGAACTGCTCAGGGCCGATATACACGGCATCGGCACCGTGATCAACAGCGGCCTTGCCGAATTCCATATTTTTCGCCGGCGCCAAAAGTTCCAGGCAGGGCATGATATCTGCTTTTAAAGAATGATATTTAAAATTCGCCGCAAAGGTTCGGCCGCGCCCCAGAGCAGTTGATCACCCACGGAAAATGCGGTGAGAAAATTTTCACCGATATTCATTTTCCGGATTCTGCCCACAGGTACGTTCAGGGTGCCTGTCACTGCGGCGGGCGTCAGTTCCTTTATGGAATCTTCCTTATTGTTGGGTATTACCCGGACCCAATCGTTATTGGCAGCCAGGGCGGCATTGATCTCGCTTAAAGGGACATCCTTTTTCAACTTGATGGTGAAGGCCTGGGAATGGCAGCGCATGGCTCCGATGCGGATGCACTGGCCGTCAATGGGAATGGGGTTATCTGAGCGTCCCAGAATTTTGTTGGTTTCCACAAACCCTTTCCACTCCTCCCGGGTCTGGCCATTGTCCATGGCCCGGTCAATCCAGGGGATAAGGCTGGCACCCAGTGGAACGCCCCAGTTCTCAACAGGATAGGCATCGGACCGCAAGGTGTCGGTAACCTTTTGGTCAAGATCAAGAATCGCTGAGGCAGGGTCATCCAGAATCGGGGCAGCCTTGTCACCAATGGTTCTCATCTGGGCCACAAGCTCTCTCATGTTTTTGGCACCGGCACCGGAAGCTGCCTGGTAGGTCATGGAAGTCAGCCACGCCACCCAGTCGTTTTCAAAAAGCCCGCCCAGGGCCATCAGCATCAATGATACCGTGCAGTTGCCGCCGATAAAATTTTTAATTCCTTTGGATATCGCCGTTTCAATAACCGGCAGGTTGACCGGATCCAGAACAATAATGCTTTGTTCATCCATTCTCAAGGTAGATGCCGCATCAATCCAGTAGCCGCCCCAGCCCCGCTCGGCCAGTTTTGGACGCACGGCTTCAGTATAAGAACCGCCCTGACAGGTCACCACAATATCCATGTCCATCAGCGTATCTAGGTCAAAGGCGTCAATAAGCGCCGAAGCGCCCTGGCCCACGTCAGGGGCAGTTTGTCCGGCCTGGGACGTGGTGAAAAAAACCGGCGTAAATTTTTGAAAATCGTTCTGAGAAGACATTCTTTCCATGAGCACGGAACCCACCATGCCCCGCCAGCCAACTATTCCGACTTTTTTCATCTCCCTTATCCTTTCTGCTACAAGTATGTAATCTAAAAATTGAGTTTTATTGCATAGCTGCTTTTTTTAAAAAAAGCCAGTTTTTTTCATTATTTTCTTTTTATTTACTCTTTGGAATTATATGGTATAATTAAATTTAAAAATCTTGCTCATTGTTAAGCCCAGCGTCATTAAAGTAAAGACATGGTTACAGAAAATCAGGAAACACTCTTACTTACCCAGAGTCCGCCCCCGGGAACAGCCCGGGTCTTATTCTGCGGAGATGTTGTCATTTTCACGGTTTGCGTGTCCCCTGACAGGCAGGGCCGGGCCTTTGTCAGAACCAACCTGGGCAATGCCAATGTGAGCCGCAGAGAAATCATCCACCGGGTGGAGAAAAACGAAATCAGACTGGGCGAGGCCTGGTATGACCTGCCCATGAAAGAAGATGGTGATGGAAATTTCTCCATCCGCCTGCCCCTGACCCAGACCGGATCGTTCCAGGCCAAATGTTTTTTCCTTCCCCGGGACAGCGATGCCCCGGTATGGCCCCAAGGGGAGAACACAAAACTCTGTGTCGAACCGGCCGGTACCTGCTGTGCCAATATCATTTATAACGCTTTTGTAAGGCAGTTTGGCCCCACCAAGGACGCAAAGTTCCAGGCCCCGGATCTGGATACCGTGATCAAGAAGCTGGATGACCAGGGATTCACAGTGATTCCCAAATCCGGAAAATTCAGGGATCTAAAGGAACAGTTAAACTTTATCTTTTCCAAAATGGGCTGCCGGGCGCTTCACCTTCTGCCCATTCACCCCACGCCCACCACCTATGCCCGGATGGGCCGCTTTGGAAGCCCTTATGCAGCCCTGGACTTTTCGGATGTGGACCCGGCCCTGGCCCAGTTTGACTTGGCAGCCACCCCCCTTGAACAATTCATGGAACTGGTGGATGCCGTGCATGATCACGACGGCTATCTGATCCTTGACATTGCCATCAACCATACCGGCTGGGCAGCCACGCTTCATGAGTCCCATCCGGAGTGGCTGGACCGGGAGGATAACGGCAAAATCCGCATGCCCGGTGCCTGGGGTGTTGTGTGGGCGGATCTGACCAAGCTTGATTACCGGCATACGGATCTGTGGCAGTACATGGCTGATATCTTTCTGCTCTGGTGCCGCCGGGGTGTGGACGGATTCCGGTGCGATGCCGGGTACATGATTCCGGAACTGGCCTGGGAATATATTATCGTCAAGGTAAGAAGCCAGTATCCCGACACGCTTTTTTTCCTGGAAGGACTGGGAGGGTCACCGGATGCAACCCGTCACCTGCTCCAGCACGCAAATTTTAACTGGGCCTATTCAGAACTTTTCCAGGAACACTCCCTTGAACAGATATCCCGGTACATTCCCCATGCCATAAACATTTCAAATACCTGCGGCCACTTGATCCATTTTGCGGAAACCCATGACAATGACCGCCTGGCCAAGGTGTCCCATACCTACGCGAAAATGAGGACCGGCCTTTGCGCGCTTTTCAGTATCTGCGGGGGATTCGGATTTGCCAATGGCGTGGAATGGTTTGCCAAGGAAAAAATCAATGTCCACAACTCCCCGGGCCTGAACTGGGGAAATCCCGACAACCAGGTGGATTATATCACCCGGCTTCATCTTCTATTACGGGAACACCCTGCCTTTTTCAGTGGAACGCAATTGAAACTCATCCATGAAAAAGAGAGCCAGGCTCTGGCACTGCTGAGATTCAACCCCGATCATAATGCCCGGGTGCTGGTGCTGATCAACCTGGACTGCGACAGGCAGGTCATGGCGGTGTGGCCGGCCGGTGCGGAAGGCAGCGTTGCCTTTCCATGGACAGACCTGATCTCCGGTACCACTGTTCAGGCAGAAAACTCAGAAGGAAATTACCGCATTCTCCTGAAACCGGGCGACGTGCTGGCCTTAAGTCCTGAAAAGGGTGATCTGGACCTGCTTGGGCGCCAGCCGGCCGGCAATCTGTCCGTGCCGGGCAGAGTTCTGATGCAGAAACGAAAAGCACTGGCCCTTGAGGTGATCACGGCAATGAACGGCTACATGGATCTGGCCGATCTGGATGTGGACCAGGCCGCTTTAGACCTGGCCCGGAATCCTGAAACCTTTATCCACGGACTTCACCCGGACAGGCGACCCAGCCGTACCATCCTGTTTGATGCCCACAGGGATGTCAACCGGAGGGTAATGGTTCCCCCGGGCTTTTTCCTGCTGGTCCGGTACAACCGGCCTTTCAGGGTTCAACTTGGGGAGGCAGGGCCGAACAAACAGTGTCTGGGATTCCGTGAAAGCCTGCCCATAGAAGGGGGGGCCGGATACCAGGCCATTTTCATGCCCCTGGAGATAAAAGACAATCACAGGGACTGCCTGCTCAAACTTCGCATATCCGGACCCCAAGGGACCAAAATAATTACCGGCAATATCCGGTATCTGCCCCCCTTTGAGACCCTTAACCTGCGTCTCTCCTTTACCCACAGGGACATTGCACGAGACCCGTCCATCAAGCAGTTGTCCACCACCAGCCTGGGTGCAATGATGCGGGCAGGGGCAAGTTTCAGCCACCTGGAGAGCCGTTATGATGCCCTTTTGGGCGCCAACCTGAATCCCAGCCTGCCCGAAAACCGGTGGATGCTCCTGTCCCGGTTTAAGGTCTGGGGTGTATTCCAGGGCTACCCCAGGGAACTTCGGCTGGATTACCTGGATGCCTTCTGGGCCTCTTATGAGCACGGCGGGAAATGGCGGTACAGAGTTCCTTCATCCGAAGGCAGATATTATGTCATTGACCTGTTCCTGGAGATGGACCGAAAAGCCAACACCGTGACCCTGACCCTGCACCGGGAGACCGCACCGGCGAATAGTCTCCGGCGCCTTCCGCCCCAACGCGACGTCACGCTTATCATCCGTCCCGACATTGAAGACAGAAGTTTCCATAACACAGTTAAGGCCTTTAGCGGGCCTGAACAGCAATGGCCGTTCCGGGTTTCGGCATTTGAAAACGGATTTTTCTTTCATTCCCAAACAGGGAAGATCCTTCGGCTGTCAAGCAGCCGGAATACATTTTTCTTGAAACCGGAATGGCAATACATGGTCCACAGACCTGTTGAAGCCACCCGGGGACTGGATGCCGACTCCGATCTGTTCAGCCCGGGTTATTTCCACATCAATGTCAACGGCGGAGACACGGTCAGCCTGGAAGCCTGTGTCATTGATAAAGAAAAAATGCCGGAACCTGCAAACGGCAAAAAAATCTCTTTACCCGGTCCTTTTTATTCAACCGTGCCGTTTTTCCAGGCAGCCCAGGCAAGCCTTGACGCATTCATCGTGGACCGGGGAGAGGAAAAAAGCGTGGTGGCAGGATATCCCTGGTTCCTGGACTGGGGAAGGGACAGCTTGATCTTCTGCCGTTCCTTGATTGAGCTTGGCCGGACCCGGGATGCCTTTGCCATACTCTCCCTTTTTGGAAAATTTGAAAAGAACGGCACTCTGCCCAATATGATAAGCGGTGAAGATTCAAGGAACATTGAGACCTCGGATGCACCCCTGTGGTTCTTTGCCTGCTGCCGGCAACTGACCCAAAGCCTTGGCCAAGAGGCGGTACTGACCAAAAATATTGGACAGCGCACCATGATCCAGGTGCTCAAAGATATGGCATCATCCATGATCAACGGTACGCCCACCGGTGTCAAGGCAGATCCTGACACCATGCTGCTCTACAGCCCGGCCCATTTTACCTGGATGGATACCAATTTCCCGGCAGGCACCCCTCGCCAGGGATATCCCATTGAACTCCAGGCGTTGTGGTGCCATGCGCTTCAATTTTTATCCCAGATTGATGAATCGAACACCCAGGCGCCATGGCAAAAACATGCCGACAAGGTAAAACGCGCCATCATGGATTTGTTCTGGCGCGAAGACGATGGTTTTTTCAGTGACTGCCTGCACTGCAGCCAACCGGTTGACGCCGGACATGCGATCCCTGATGATGCCCTGCGGCCCAATCAGCTGCTGCTGATCACCCTGGGGGTCATCGACGACCAGGAGATCATGGCCCGGGTGGTGGAAACCTGCCTGGAACTTCTGGTGCCGGGCGGCATCAGAAGCCTTGCGGACCGGCCCCTTGCCGTGCCCTTGTTCATTGAACGCAACGGGCAGCATCTGGTAAATCCCCATGCCCCCTATGCCGGATATTACCAGGGAGATGAGGATACCCAAAGGAAACCAGCCTATCACAATGGCACAGCCTGGACATGGCAGTTTCCGGTGTTCTGCGAGGCCTGGGCCACAGCCTTTGGCCCCCCGGGCATTCCGGCTGCCCTGGCCTGGCTGGGCAGCGCACTGCCATTGATGCGCACGGGCGCGGCAGGTTTTGTACCTGAAATCCTTGACGGTAATTTCCCGCACACCCCCAGGGGATGCGATGCCCAGGCCTGGGGATGCAGCGAAATTGCCAGAGTGGCACACAAACTGACCCAGATTCAGAATAAAACCTAACAATTTCGTCATAAAAAATGTTATTATTATATCGAAAATTAATTGTTCGCGACCAGTCAGTCCATGATGGACAGTACCGGCAGCATTCCGCAAATCAGGAAAGGGAAGGTGTTCATGCCCAGTAGATCAAGAATTCTTATTGTAACCCCGGAAGTCACTTATCTGCCCGAGGGTATCAGCCCTGATGCCAATGGCTACTCAGCCAAGGCCGGAGGCCTGGCAGATGTATCGGCAGCCCTGATCTCCGCGTTGTATGATCTGAACTGCGATGTTCATGTGGCCATACCCGACTACAGATCCATCTATGGCGATGATGAACCAAGGCATCATCTGGAGGTGGAAAAAATCCGCCGGCGCCTGCATCAGAAACGAATTCATTTTGCCGCGGACCGGGTGTTCCTTTACAAAGACGGTGTTTATTCCGGCTGTTCGGATAAGGATCTCAAGGTATCCCTGGCGTTTCAGCGGGAGGTAATCAATAACATCATCCCAAGGGTGGAACCGGACATCATCCATTGCAACGACTGGATGACCGGACTGATTCCGGCCATGGCCAGGCGTTACGAGATCCCGTGCCTGTTCACCATTCACAACATCCATACCATGACCTCCACCATGGCGGAAATTGAGGACAGGGGTATTGATGCGGCAGCCTTCTGGAAATGGCTATACTTTAAACATCCGCCCTTTAACTACGAGGAGAGCCGGGATACCAACCGGGTGGATTTTCTGGCGTCAGGGGTGTTTTCCGCCCATTATGTGAACACGGTAAGTCCCACTTTCCTGCGAGAGATTGTTGAAAACCGCCACCCCTTTGTGGAACCGGAACTTCAAGCGGAGCTGGCCCACAAATGGCATGCCGGATGCGCCACAGGCATTTTAAATGCACCTGAGCCCGAATTCAATCCAGCCGTGGATGAGATGGTCCAGTTCAATTACGGGCCCAAAAACCACCGGGCCCAGAAAAAACAGAATAAAATTTTTCTGCAGAACTCCGTAGGCCTTGAGATAAATCCCGATGCGCCGCTGTTTTTCTGGCCCTCCCGCCTGGACCCTGTGCAAAAGGGGTGTGCGCTTCTGGCAGAAATCATGTATGATATTATTTCCCGTTACTGGGATACCGGTATTCAGATTGTATCCGTGGCGGACGGGGCGTATCAGCAACACTTCCACGATATTGTCAATTTCCATGACCTGCACCAGCGGATCAGTATCTGTTGTTTCAACGAACAATTGTCCCACCAGGCCTTTGCAGCCAGTGATTTTATCTTCATGCCCTCTTCCTTTGAGCCGTGCGGATTGCCCCAGATGATCGGAGGAATTTACGGCAGCCTGCCCATTGTATTTGACACAGGCGGCCTGCATGACACGGTCAGACAACTGGATGCGGAGCATTCTACGGGCAATGGATTTATTTTCAATGTGCACGATGCCCAGGGACTGAACTGGGCCGTGGACCGTGCCATGGATTTTTTCCGCCTGGACCCGGATGAAAAAGAACACCAGATCCGCAGAATTATGACTGAATCCGTACTTGAATTCAACCACAGCCGCTGCGCTGAAAGCTATCTGGACCTGTATGAAAAAATGCTCCAAAGACCTTTTCTGGTCTGATCCTTCATGGACAAATGATCCGTATCTGTCACCTTTTAAGCCCATTATCCGGTCACGGTTTGAAAAGGCCCGGGCATTGGCAGAAAAACTGAAAAACAAGCGGTCCTGGGCGAACGTTGCCGACTACCATGAGGTTTTCGGCCTGCACAGGGATAAAAAGGGCTGGGTGTTCAGGGAATGGGCACCCAATGCAACGGACATATTTATCCTCACACCGGCCAATAACTGGCAAAAATCTCCGGACTGGGAAGTGAAAGGACCTGACCCCCAAGGCATATTTGAGGCCCGGTTTCCTGATCGCTTTTTTTGCCATGAACAGCTTTACCGGCTCAAGGTGGTATGGAACGGCGGAGAGGGCGACCGTATCCCCACGGCTGCCACCCGGGTCATCCAGGACAGTGCCACCTATATTTTCAATGCCCAGGTATGGGCACCGGACCAGCCATATCAGTGGCAGGCAGAAAACCCCAAACTGTCGCCAGGTCCTGTTTTGATCTATGAAGCCCATGCGGGCATGGCCTTAGAGGAAGGCAGGGTCGGCACCTGGCGGGAATTCGCCGACCACATCCTGCCCAAGGTCATTGACGCAGGGTACAATACCCTGCAGATGATGGCCGTTCAGGAGCACCCCTATTACGGCTCCTTTGGATACCATGTGTCGTCATTTTTTGCACCCTCTTCCCGGTTCGGCACCCCGGATGATTTCAGGTACCTGGTGGACAGGGCACATCAGGCCGGCATCCGTGTGCTCATGGATATTGTACACTCCCACAGCGTGAAAAATGAGGTGGAGGGCCTGTCGCGGTTTGACGGTTCCATGTACCAGTTTTTCCACGACAAGGACCGGGGGGATCATACACTTTGGGATTCCCGGTGTTTTGACTATGGCAAACAACAGGTACTCATTTTTTTGCTCTCCAACCTGAGATATTTCCTTGAACAATTCCAGGTGGACGGATTCCGGTTTGACGGCATAACCTCCATGCTGTTTGCCGATCACGGATTAGGACGTGCCTTTACAGGGTACCAGGATTATTTTGGTGAAGATGTGGATGAAGATGCTTTAAGTTATCTTTATGCGGCCAATGACCTGGTTCATGAAATCCGCCCCGATGCAGTAACCATTGCCGAAGACGTGAGCGGGTATCCCGGGCTTGCTGCGCCAACAACGTTGTGTGGCACAGGCTTTGATTTCAGATTTGCCATGGGGGTGCCTGATTACTGGATCAAGCTGCTCAAGGAGGTCAGGGACGAAGCGTGGCACCTGGGAACGCTGTGGTATGAACTGACCCGGCACAGGGAAGAGGAGCGCACCATAAGTTATGTGGAGTGCCATGACCAGGCCCTGGTGGGGGACAAGACCATTATGATGCACCTGATGGGCGGAAAAATTTATGATTCCATGGAAAAATCCAACACAAGCATCACCACGCACCGGGGCGTGGCCCTCCACAAGATGATCCGCCTTGTGACCCTGGCCTGTGCCCACAAAGGGTACCTCAATTTCATGGGCAATGAGTTCGGCCATCCTGAATGGATTGATTTTCCATCCCCTGCCAATGGATATTCCTACCACCACGCCAGACGCTTGTGGTCCCTGAAGTATGACAAAAATCTGTATTTCCCGGACCTGTTCGCCTTTGACAAACAGATGATTGCCCTGGCAAAACACACGCAATTGTTTGCATGGGATTACCCTGGGCTTTTACACATCCACGAACAGCACAAAATTCTGGCATTTGAGCGGTCCGGCCTGATTTTTGTGTTCAACTTTCATCCGGAACACTCTTTTTCCGACTACCTGATTCATGCGCCGGCAGGCAAATATGAAATGCGCCTGGACACGGATGAAGCCCGGTTCGGCGGATTTGGGCGCCTGAATCCGGACCAGGTCCATTTTACAAGCCCCCTGGGCGATGTGGCTGAAAACCGCCATGCCCTAAGCCTTTACCTGCCCAGTCGCTGCGCCCTGGTCATGGCCCGGGTTTAAAGAGCCAGAACACTAATCCTCAAAGGAACTAATCCCCCATATACCGTCCGCATATTCGTGGATGGCCCGGTCACTGGAAAAAATCCCGGTGCGGGCAATATTTTTCAGCGACATGGAGAGCCATTTGGTACGGTCCTTATAGTCGTTCCCGATCTTTAGCTGCGCCGTGACATAGGATCTGAAATCCGCCAGGTGAAGATAATGTTCTCTATTGCCCATGAGCTGGCTGAAAACAGGTTTGAAAATACCAGGCTCGTTGGGACAAAACTGGTTGGAATAAATGGCCTTGAGCACCCGTTTC
>QKDP01000202.1 GCA_003252055.1 Desulfobacter postgatei
CATTGCAACGACCACATTTTTCTGATCTCCCAAATCCATACCAATAGTGATATTACGTTTCATGGCTGGCACCTCCTTTGTTAAATTTTCCTTACCGTGAAATTATACCACGGTGGGTTCCAGCCTTCTCATCTTATCTATTATGTAGCGTGTAACCCTTGCCAATAAAGGCGTTAACTACTTTCGGTATTCTTGCCTTCCTGGGAATCAGGGTCGGTCTCCTTTAATACCATTTTTGTTTGTAATCAACCGCTTCCTTGCCTCACGTATTCCTGAAAAACTGCTGTTGAAATCTGCCCTGGCTCCTGGGGGCCAGGCACAAGAGCCTTCTGTTGCGGTCTTTTAAGTCAGCTCAATTTTTCAACAGGCGAAGATCCCGTTTCACAATAACCCCTTTGGCCAGTTTACCGACCACCCGGGTTCGGGCCATGGGCTGGTTTTTGTGGGCCAGCAGTTCTGCGTTCAGCTCATCTCGGCTTGTCGGGGGCGGGGCCTGCCCGGGCCTGGGAACAAGCGACAGCGCCCCGGGCCTGCATGCGGTAATGCACTGGCCGCATCCGATGCAGCGGTCCGGATCAATAAACGGCCTGACTTTTTTCTTTTGTTCGTTGGCCGGCTCGGAAAAGGACAGGGCTTGGACAGGACAGTTATCAGCACATTGTCCGCAGGCCACGCAAAAATCAGTGAATAGTTCCACCCTAAACCCTGTCTCCCAGAAATCCAGGGGCAGGGGCAGTTCTTTTTGCAGGCTCAGCATTGCACAGCAGCAGCCGCAACAGGAACATAAGAATTCAATCTTCCGGGTGTTAGAGGGTTGGAGAACCAGGCCCTCTTCCTGGTTCCGACTGATGATTTCCATGACTTCAGTTTTTGTTATCTGCCGGCCCAGTTCCATTTTAATCAGGGTCTGGGCAATGCTGCCCATGGCCATACAGGTCTCCTCCCGCTTGGTTTGTTTGCAGGGCGCCCCCTGCAGTGCTTTCTTTTTTCTGCAGATGCACGGCAGAACTACAAACGGAGGGTCTGCCTTTTCAAGAAGGTAAAGAATCCGGTCATACTCTGCCACCGGCAGGTCCGGGACGATGCTTTTATTGACGGGGATAGTCCTCATCTGTGACCGGCCCGGACCGAGAAAGGAGATGCCAAAACTTTTTTTCGATGTATAGGCTTTGAAATCCCGGATAAATTCCGGTGTGAGGCGGTTGACCTGAAGTTCGTAAATCCCTACCACCAAGGGAAGGTTTGCATAAACATTCCGGTTGTTTTTTTGGTGGCATTCAATGCCCCCTTTTTTGACCATGGCTGTAAGATGCTCTTTCAAGGCGCCCATGGAAGGAACCATATGGATGGCCCGATCGAAAATCACTTCCACAGGTTGGGCCTCATGGCTCAGGCAGGTGGCGATGGCTGCCTCTTCAGGTGAAAAAACATGCTTGAGCAGCCGGATGTCCGCACCATCGGTCGACGGCGGGAATCCAACCGGCTGCCGGTCCAGGTGCTGCTGTAGCTTTCTGTAGGGCAGGTCTTCCGGGGTAGTGGCAATCGGTTTTTTCATGGGTTTGTGATATGCGATTTCGAATGGCCTGTCAATGGGAGGGAAATTGATATTATTCCACGAAGCCGGTCCGCTACTTTCTGGAGAATAAAACAACTTCGGATGCACGGCCACTTTCGGGATTTGGTCAAAGAAGTTTTCGATCCTGGACGTCTCGAAGGTTTCAATTTGATTCCTGAAATATCAAGTTCGTCAAGAATAAATTCGCCCTGAAATTTCTTTACAAATTTCAGAAATGTTGATACTGGAATGCGGCAGATACAAAAACCATAGCCGCTCCGGATATTATTTATTTCTTCTTGGTACATTTAGAAAAAATGCGTTGTAATTGGAGAAAAGATAAGACTGATATGGCAAAGAAGAAAACGAAAAAAGATACTGCACTGGCCGAACTGATTGCAGCAGCACAGCCCAAGGCCCTTTCAGAGCTGATACTTAATCTGGCTGAAAACAATCCTGGGATACGTCGGGAGCGCTTTGATTATTTAAAAGGTGTTTGCCGATAGTGAATTGGAAGAGGATTCAGTTATTCGAAATTGTCGAATGACTGCCGCGAACCGGATTAGGCCGGTTATCTGGGTCGATAAGTCGCCCCTATTTTGGATCAAATTCGACATTTAAATAAAGCTCAGACAAGGGTAAGTGATAATTAATAGATTCCATTTTTAAAACCTGATCTGACCCTTGGTATGAACCATATTCCCATTTGCCGCCATCTTTACGGATAAACTGTCCAACCCATATTTTTTTTTGGGAAACAAGGATATATTCTTGAAGCGTGGGGATTGCCTTGTAATATTCAAACTTATCTCCCCTATCAAAGGCTTCTGTTGAATCGGAAAGAATTTCTATTATAACAACCGGATTTGTCAGGGAATCAAATTCATTATCTTCAAATTCTGCTTCACCGCAGGAGATAACAAGGTCCGGGTACACATAACCATTTTCAACTTTTACACGCATGTCATTGGAGAACACTTCGCAATGAGCCGAGTTGGTTTCAAAATTGATTCCCAATTTTTTTGTAAGATTAACATTAATGCGGTTATGGTTCCTTCCAGCCCCTACCATGGCAAAAAGTTCACCGTCATAAAATTCGTGTTTGGTCTCCAGAGAACTTCTTTCAAAGGAAAGATATTCCTCTATTGTCATCATTTTTTTTTCTTGGGATTGTGCAGTCATTTTTTATATCCTCCTATTTTGATTTATAGTTTTGTATATTCACATTGCTATACTTCGGTGGCATTATATGCTTATTGTAAATCACCACCCAAACCAAAGGAAATACCCATGTTTAATTTTTATAATCCCACAAAAATTGTTTTTGGTGAAGGCCGTCTGAAAAAACTGAATAATCTGGTTCCCCAAAATGCCAAAGTGCTCATTACTTACGGCGGAGGAAGCGTAAAGCGTTTCGGCGTTCTGGACCAGGTGAAAGACGAGCTTTCCAAGGGCAACCGGGAAGTTTTGGAACAATGGTGCCGTCATCAGTGACGGCGAAGACAAGCTGCCGGTATATTCAGCCCATGCGTTCCCTAAATTTTCCATCCTGGACCCTGTCCTGACCTATACCCTGCCTCCCACCCAAGTGGCCAACGGGGTGGTTCCATACCATTGAGCAGTATGTCACGTTTCCAGTTGGTGCCGGATTTCAGGACCGTACCGCCGAAGGCATCCTCCGGACCCTTATTGAAGTGGGGAAAACCACGGTGGATGAGCCGGAAAACTACAATGCTCGGGCCAATATGGTATGGTGTTCCACCATGGCCCTGAACGGTCTGATCGCTGCCGGTGTCCCCCCAGTACTGGGCCACCCATATGATTGGGCACGAAATCACGGCACTCACCGGCCTGGAGCATACAAGAACCGTGGCCGTGATTCAGATTGCAAACTGGAAGATCCGCAGAACTCAAAAGAAAGAAAAACTGGTCCAATACGCGGAAAGGGTATGGGATATCCGCGAGGGTGACGACAATGCCCGCATAGATCTTGCCATTGAAAAAACAGAAAGGTTTTTCCACAGTCTCGGCATGGCCACGCGGCTTTCAA
>QKDP01000017.1 GCA_003252055.1 Desulfobacter postgatei
TGGGGATTCCCGATCATTGTGGATGCAGAACCAATATTGCTCGACATAGCCAGGCCCAGTAAAAAGGGAATAGGATTCAATCCGGCCCGTTTGAGAGAGTAGGCCAGAATCGGTGCCATGGCAAAGCAGATGATATCGTTTGCAAGAAGAGCGGACAGCACGGCGGAAAGAAGCATGCTTGCCAGAAGAAACAAATGGGGGCGGTCAGAAAATGTAAGGATTTTTTCAGCGGCGGCTGTATAAAACCCGCCAAGACGCAGCTGGGCTGAAATAATCATCAACCCGTACAAAAGGCAGAGTGTTGGAAAATCAATGCAACGTACGGCCTCTTGAGGCGATACCGCGCCGAAGGCAAGCATGGCAATAGCCCCCAGAATGGCAATGCCCACCCTGTCCACAGCCAGTCCCGGGATTCGTCCCGTGGCGATTCCCAGATAACTCACAATAAAAATAACCAGTGCCGTCATGGCCAGTCTGCCTCAATAGTCAGTGTTATAACAGCCTATACACCCAAAGGGATAATGAGGAACATTTATATTTTTATTTCATGGAATAATTCTTTGCAACCATCTTCTCCTATCACGGAAAAACTTGAGAAGAAACTCCCCTGACTTGACAACGCCCAAGGCAGTTTTTATTTTTATAGAGTATCTTTATTAACGCACCATTCTAAACTTAAAGGATAAAACAGATGCTTAAACTTGGTGAAAAGGGAGCCATTATCCAGAAAGACAAGCAGACCTATGCCATTGCCCCTCACATTCCCTGCGGGGTTGTTACACCGGAAATGCTCAGAAAAATTGCTGATGTGGCTGAAAAATACGATGCCCAAGCACTCAAGCTTACCGGGGCCACCCGTATTGCCATTGTGGGACTCAAGGAAGAGGACATTGATGCGGCCTGGCAGGATCTGCAGCTTGAGAAGGGTGCCGCTGTGGGCATGTGTGTCCGCTCGGTGCGCGCCTGTCCGGGCACCACGTTCTGCAGGCTTGGCAAGCAGGATGCTCTGGGCATGGGTCTGAAACTGGACAAACAATACCATGCCATGGAATTGCCGGGTAAATTTAAAATGGCGGTATCGGGGTGCAAACTCTCCTGTGCCGAATCCTGGGTCAGGGACATCGGACTTATCGGAGAAGATAAAGGCTGGCTCATTGTCATTGGCGGCAACGTGGGTCTAAGACCCAGAATTGCCCAACAAGTGGCTGATGGGCTGAGCACTGAACAGGCCATGGATGCCTGTCAACGCATTGTCGACTATTACAAAGAAAATGCAAAAACAGGGGAGCGCCTGGGGAAGATGATCGAACGCCTTGGCCTTGAACCCTTTGAACAAGCCATTCAGGGTTAAGGAACCCGGCAAATCCCGATTTGTGTATTAAGTATTTTACCACGAAGAACACGAAGTTCACGAAGATATTAGAAAACTTAAACTTCGTGGTCTTCGTGTTCTTCGTGGTAAAATCAGAACTTAGCGCTTAGAACAAATTCATCGTGGCAACGTTGGGGTTTATATTGCCAGAACTGACTGACTGATGATACTGTGGACCGTATTAACCCATTGCCATAAACATCAAATTGTCATAAGACCATAAATCATGACCAAAGACAACTTCTCTTTTGCACAGCAGGTCAAACCCTTCCGGGATGAAATTGATGCCATTGATGCCCGGATTATCTCCTTATTAAGCAAGCGCCGGGAACAGGTGGAAAAAATTGTGGCGGTAAAAAAAGCGCACAAGGTGCCCATTTACCATCCGGCCCGGGAGGAAGATGTGATATCCCGCCTGCGGGGAAAAGCCTCGGACATGGATGTGGATCCCGATTTTGTGGAAAGTCTTTACAGAACGATCATGCACCAGTCCAGGAAGAGTCAGACCCGTGTGTCCAAAAGCCGTCCGGTTCGGCCCCAGGCAAGGATACTTATTGTGGGCGGTGCCGGAGAGATGGGCCGTCTGTTTGTCCGGTTTTTCACCGAAACCGGATACCAGGTGGATATCCTGGATAAAAATGACTGGGACAAGGCCCACGCCTTGTGTAAAAATGCAGACCTGGTCATTGTCTGTGTTCCCATTAACGTTACCGTTAATGTCGTGGACAAATTAGCCCCCCTGATGCGGCCAGATGCGGTGCTCACAGATCTGACGTCGGTCAAAACGCCCGCCCTTGAAGCCATGTGCCGGGCACACAAGGGTCCTGTGCTGGGTCTTCATCCCCTTTTCGGCCCCACCACAGACAACCTGGACAAGCAGATCATTGCGGCATGTCCCGGACAAAACGAGGATGCCTGCCAATGGGTCATTGACCAGCTGGTTGCCTGGGGTGCAGTGGTGGTTGAAACAAGTGCCCGGGAACATGACCAGGTCATGGAGATTGTCCAGGCCCTTCGGCATTTTGCCACGTTCAGTTTCGGCAGTTTTCTTTACCGCCAGGGCATACCCATTAAACGCACCCTTGAATTCTCAAGCCCGATCTACCGCCTGGAACTGGGTATGGTGGGCAGGCTTTTTGCCCAGGACCCTGATCTATACGCTGAAATCATCTTTGCCACACCTGAACGACGCCAACTTTTAAAAACATTTGTTCACTCCCTGACTCAGTTCATAGATATGCTTGAATCCGGGGACAAGGAAGCGTTTATTAAAGAATTTAAACAGATTGCTGAATGGTTCGGACCCTTCGGCCACCAGGCTTTGCGTGAAAGCACCTATTTTATAAATAAACTGATTGAAAGATTTTAAATGTCATCTAGTTTCTTCCCCGTATTGTTTAAGTTTTTTAAGCAATGTTTTCCGGGTAATGCCAAGTCTTCGGGCCGCTTCGCTCTTGTTGCCCTGGGCTGCCGCCAGGGTGGATAAGATGGCCCGTTCCTCCACCTTGGACAAGGTGATATTTTCAAGGTTCAGTCCTGCATCCCGGGTCTGTTCAGGTTCATCTTCCAGGATAAATGATAGATCAGACCGGCAAAGGTAATCGGTCCTGGCCATAACCACACCGCGCTCCACGGCGTTCATCAGTTCACGGACATTGCCGGGCCACTCATACCGGATCAGGGTATCCATGGCATTGGGCGAGAACCCCTTGATGTCCCTGCGGTTTTTCCGGGCAAACTCATCCAGAAAGTGCATGGCAAGTTCCGGAATATCCTCG
>QKDP01000359.1 GCA_003252055.1 Desulfobacter postgatei
CGGCACCGGGTACGGCACCCACCTGAAATTCCGCAGTTGTCCCTGCCCTTCATTGCCTTTTGACCCCCGGCCCGGAATGGGATAAAATAGGCTGCCATGAAAGAAAAAATCAAAATCATGGAACAGGGACAAGGCTGGATCTGCCTGGAAAAGCCCGGGGGTATCAGTGTCCATAACGATCCTGGCAGGGATTTGATATCAGGACTTCAAAAGCAACTGGGCCCCGGCAGCACCGAAATACTCCAGCCCTTGCACCGCCTGGATAAGGAGACCTCGGGACTCCTCCTTGTGGCCACGGACCGGGACACCCTGGCCAGCCTCTCGGATCTTTTTGCAGGAGGGAAGGTAACAAAACGCTATAAAGCCCTGGTCCACGGCCATTTTGACCCTCCCGGCCAGGCCGGGGGCGCCTGGGATACCCCCCTGACCAAATCCGCCGGCGGCAGAGACGATCCCCGGGGCCGGGGAAAACGGATCAAGGCCCTGACCCGTTATAGGGTTCTGGACCAGTCCCACCATTATACCCTTCTGGACATTGAATTGTTCACCGGCCGCAAGCACCAGATCCGGCGCCACGCCAAACTGGCAGGGCATCCGGTCGTGGGTGATGCCCGGTACGGCTCCCCCAGAGCCCTTGAATTCTTAAAAACCCAAAAGCAGTTCGACGCCATGGGTCTGCACGCCTGTTTCCTCAAGTTCAAGGATAAGGGCAGGACCGTCACCCTGGAGCTGCCGGATCTGCCCCCGGAAGTTGCACGACTGTTTGAAGAGGACAAAGCATAGCCCCATCAAATACAAGTCAACCCTATTGTGCTATTGCAATTTCTACACGGTCATGTATAATAGGCTTTCCATATTTAGATAGAATCAAATTTTCCTTCAAGGTTTTTCTCGTTAACATAGTTTGTTACCGCCGAAGTTTCTGCTGATTCAATAAACAGGAGAAACGATAATGACATTTTATAGTCTAAACCCTTATCATGTCTTGACAGCTATTAACTCGTGCGGTGATCTACCGATTGCTTTTGGCCATGAGTATAATCAATTCGATCATTTTCCATAAAACTAAATAAAAAAATAATAAACGGATTCTAATGAATCCGCAGATCTTTCAATCAGGAAAATAACCAGAAAGATCATTACTGAATACATAGGAGTATTAATGAGTTTTAAAAATTTTAAGTTTGACCCTACAATAGATGCCGGCATCGCTGCCTGTGGATATACACTTCCCACCCCGATTCAGAAAGAGGCTATTCCTCCAATACTCGAAGGTAGAGATATCCTTGGTCTGGCCCAGACCGGGACTGGAAAGACGGCAGCTTTTGTACTGCCCCTTCTTCAGCGACTGCTGAATGGTCCTCGAAAAAAAGTGCGGGCGTTGATCGTAGCACCCACAAGGGAATTGGCAGAACAGATTCATGCAGATATCAGCAAGCTGGCACAAAAAACCGGGTTGCGAAGTATTTCCATTTATGGTGGTGTGGGCAAGCCCCCCCAGATTAAAGCAATCCGAAGTGGCGTGGAAATTATTGTTGCCTGTCCGGGTCGATTGCTGGACCTTCTTAATGATCGGTCTTTTTCTTTGCAAGCTGTTGAAATGCTGGTCCTTGATGAGGCAGACCATATGTTTGACAAAGGATTTCTACCTGATATCCGCAGGATTATCAAGCAGCTACCCACGAAACGTCAATCCCTGGTTTTTTCTGCCACCATGCCTAAAGAGATTCGTCACTTGGCGGAAAATATATTGATAAATCCGGTAACTGTACAAATTAATCATACACAGCCGGTTCTCGCAATTTCTCATGTCCTGTTTCAAGTTGCAAAAGAACAGAAGACCTCTTTGCTTAAGACCATTATTAAAGAAGAGGAAATGAAGAGTACGCTGGTTTTTACCCGAACCAAACACAAGGCAAAAAGTCTGGCCCTATTATTACAAAGAGCGGGTTATAAAGCAACTTCAATTCAAGGCAATCTTTCCCAGCTCAAACGGCAGGAGGCATTGAACGGTTTTAAAAACGGTGAATTCAAGATCCTGGTGGCCACTGATATTGCTGCCCGGGGAATTGATGTGAAGGGGATTTCCCATGTCATCAACTATGATGTCCCGGATACACCCGAAACTTATACCCACCGTACAGGACGTACCGGACGGGCGGAACGAGCGGGTCAGGCCTTTATTTTTGCCGGTCAGGAAGATATCAAAATAATTTCACGCATAGAGCACAGTCTGGGAAAAAAAATGCGTCGCCAAGTAACCCCAGGTTTTCCCTGGGACCCTAACGAGACTGTGGTTGAACAAAAAAAGGAACACTTTTCACGACCAAAGCCGAGAGGAAAGAAACCGTCTTCAGGTGGGCGAGGTAAAAACCAGCACAGCAGTGTTTTTTCCTTGGCAACCAACAGAAGCAGGACAGCTCGTCCATAACAGATTTGTCTGGATACCCAGACTACCCGTCGACGCATCAAAGGATGCGTCGACAATATAATATTCTAAATTAGGCAGTGCAGTTAGTCGTCTCTATAGAATTCCGTCATGCCCAAAAGCATGAAGGCCCGCGTAAGGAGCGAAAAGAAAACAGTATATGCAACTAACAATGGCACTTCAAAAAACAGCTTTCGAGGGTCATCACTGCCCATTCCAAAAACAGAATAAGCGCACTCGTAATATATTTGGTGAATCGCCATATAACTTATAAGAGCTGCCATGCTAACTCCCATTGAGATCCATGCCTGACGTCGTGCGTCGCGTCCGCCTAGCCCCTTTAACGCGTCCCGCCTGCCAAATGTCGATAAGACGACAAATAGGGTTACAACCGTGGCAACTGCAGTAATTAATGGCGGCGAGAGAATGTTAAACACTCCATCATTATCCCCCCATGCCTTCAATGAGATCACCTGGATGAATACACTGGAAAGAGGAAAAAACACTGAGATCCCTGCGAGGAGGCCCCACAGTGTGCTAAGAAATGTGATGAACTCGCGGAACTCCCTTAGAAATCCTGCTCCCCTTTGTTGAGATTCCAATTCTTCACCCTCCGTGCAGCGGTTTTTGTTTATCTTTCATTCTCACTTATCTAACGGGATAACATTCAAAAAGTACGAATATCCAACCCGCTACAATTTTATAGAATATCAATGGAAG
>QKDP01000132.1 GCA_003252055.1 Desulfobacter postgatei
CCTAGGCCGATGATCAGTATGATTAAAATGATATATTCTTTTTTCATGATTTTCCTCCCAGATCAACCAAACATATGTGCAATTTTTTTCTTTTTCATGCTTCTGAAAAACCAGACGCCCAGACCGAACAGGAAAACCAGGATACAAAGTCCAATGGTGTTGAATCCCTTGATGATGTTTTTGGTTAAGGGATCGGTGTCGGAAATGGGGTTCAACGTCTGCTGCTTGCTTCTCAAAAGGGCTGTGCCGTCATCGCCGTTGAGGTGGTCTATGGCGTTGAGCAGGAAGGTGGCATTGGTGGTTCGACCCTGTTCGTCCAGCATGTTGTCGTGCAGCATCTGGGCGCATCCGAGCACAAATATTTTTGCAGGTGCTGATGTCTCAATGACGCGGTTGCCGGCTTCAAGTCCTTCAATGTTTTTGGCCGGCGCCTCAGATGGTTGTGGTTTTTCGATCTTGTCTTCGTCTTGGATGTCGGTTTCTCCGGCTTCCTTTTCGGGGACGGGTTTGCCTTTAAAATAAGATGTAAACTGCCCTTCCAGAAGATATGCAAGGTCATAGGTGGAAAGATCCTTATCTGTGGGTGGCGGGCTTAAAAACATGGGATTCAGGTTAATGTTGTCTTCCATGAGCCAGGCCTGGTCAGATGAGGACAGAAGCCGGACGGCACTGACCTTTGCCTCGTCCTGGCCGCCCTTGGCCACAAGACCTTTGATATTTTTCATGAACTCAGGATCGTTGTTGATGGCGTCGTCCTTGATCACCGGCGCAAAGTAGATGGTCTGCTCTCCGCCGCCCTGGGACTGGGGCAATTGCTGTTTATACGCATTTTTGTCCAGCACATAGGCTTTCTGGATCTGAACGCCATAGTGGGCCAGAAGTTTTTCAAGGCCGGTGTCGATGGGGGCAAATGAGGGCATGCCCATCATGCCGCCCCGGCCCTGCTGCTCTTCAAATGCATCGGCAAAAACAGCGATATTGGTGCCCTTCATCAGGGCCTGGTCAATCTGGAACAGTTCATAATCGGAAAAGTGCTGGGTGGGTTTGGCAATCACCAGGCAGTTGAGTCCTTCGGGAATGCCTTCATCTTTAAGGGGGATCTGTTTGATATTGTATCTTGATCCCACAAGCTGATCAAAAACGGCAAGACCGTTTCCTTCCCGGCCCTGCATCATGGCCATGCGATCCGGTCCAAGGGTAGGGCAGCCATGATCGGACAGATACCCGATATCTTTGTTGATGCCGATCAGTTTTTCCATGACCGCTGTAATCTGTTCACCAAGCCCCTGGGGATCTGCCATCTGATAGGTGGTGCCGATGATGGGGATCTCCACTGCCGTGATCAGGGGCAATGTCTGGGTTTTGCCTTTATATTCCACCACAAGGCCGGCTGTGCCGGAGCCTGCCTCGATATTTCTTCCAGGTACATCAGGCCAGTGCATGGCCATAAGATCATATTTTTTTGTTACCTTTTCAAGTTCATCCGGATTTGAGATATCCTTACGTTCAAACTGGAAAATATTTAAGTTTTTGCTGTTTAGCTTTTCCACAGCCGCTGCCACCTCATCGCCAAGATGCGGGAGCCCGTCCAAACCGATTAAAGGCGCTATCCGATTAAGCCCCGGGGACATATACATCGTAACATTAATTTTATCCGTCTGGCGCAAAAGTGCGGACACCTTGTTGTTCAGCTTGCGGATGGCGCAGGTCAGTTGGTATTCAAGGCCGTCCGTGGCGGTGATGGCCGGGATCTTTTCTATGAGGTCCCCATGGAGGATAACCAGGCCCATGTAAGCGTTTTTAAATTTCAGCTCATCGTTTTCCATCACCCTGATCTGAACCGGTGATATCCCATAATCTCTGGCCATTTCACGGTTCCGGTTCGCCTCGTCCCCCATGTCGGTTTCCTGGGATACATTATAAAAGGTGAAGTTGAAGTAGCGTCCGGCCTGGGCTGCGTATTCCGTGAGCAGATCCCTTAAGTACCGTTCCGTATTATTGTGGGGGGCGGGCAGATTTTTTGAAAAAAACACTTTGATGTTCAACGGTTCAGACAGGGTGGACACGGCCTGTTTGCTGGCATCGGACAGGGAATAGATCCGGTTGGCTGTGAGATCAAATCTGAAAAACAGGCTTAATCCCGCCACATTCAACAGAACGATAACAACGGCATACAGGATAAATTTCAGATAATATTCTTTAAGGAAAGGCTTACCCATGGTGACTCCTTAATTTTTTTCTTTCATGGCAATGTCGGTTGAGAAAATGAAAATAAAGATCACGGATGCAAAATAAATAAGGTCCCTTGAGTCAATGATGCCCTTGGCAATATTTGTGAAATGGGCATTGGCACCAAGGTATTCCACAACCGGCACAAGGCGTTCGGGAACAAAAAACAGCATCCGGTCAATAATGGTCAGGGTAAAACATATGGCGCACCCGATAATAAATGCGATGATCTGGTTGCGGGTCAGTGCCGAAGCAAACAGCCCGATACTGCAGTATGCCCCGCCAAGGAGAATCGCCCCGAGGTATCCCCCGACCACAGGCCCCAGGTCCACATCGCCGATGAAGGAGATGAACAGCGGGTAGGACAGGGTGGGCAGCAGCATGGCCGCGGCAAAGGCACTTGCTGCAAAAAATTTGCCCAGGGCAATATGGGTAAAGGAGACCGGCATGGTCAAAAGGCTTTCATAGGAGCCCACGTTTTTTTCCTCGGCAAACATGCGCATGGTGACGGCCGGAATAAAAAAGGAGAAAGTCATGGGCAGAAGGGCGAAAAAGTCCCTTAGGTCGGCACGCCCGTAAATGAAAAAGGTGGAAAAGAAAAACCATCCCGTAACAATGAGAAAAAGGGATATAACAATATACGCAACGGGTGAAATAAAATAGTCTTTAAATTCTTTTAAGGCGATGGTTTTGATCGGTGTCATTAGGCGCCCTCCCGTGTCAGTTCGTGGAAGATTTTTTCAAGGGCTAAAGATTGTCTTGCAAGTTCGGTGATAATCCAGTCGGTTTTTTTAATGGACAGATAAAGGTCCTGGCGGATGTCTTTATCTTCTTTGCAGCACAGCTCAAAGCTTATGCCTTCGCTTGCCGGTGTGTCTGTCACAGTGATGTCAAGGCTTGAATCAAAGGCTTTAAGATGGTCAAGGGCCGCCGGTATCTGCGCATTCTGCAGCGTCAGGCGGACCACGCTGCGGTTCCGGGCATTTTGTTTTAAGTGCTCGGTGCTGTCGTCAGCGACTTTTTTACCCTTGTGGATGATGGCGATCCTGTCGCAGGTCGCTTCGGCCTCGGAAAGGATATGGGTGGAAAAGATAATGGTTTTTTCCCTGCCGATTCCTTTGATGATATCACGGATCTCTGCGATCTGGTTGGGGTCAAGGCCCGAGGTGGGTTCGTCAAGGATCAGGACATCCGGGTCGGACATCATGGCATGGGCTAACCCCACCCGCTGGCGAAGCCCCTTGGACAGATTGCCGATGGGTTTGGCCATGATACCGGACAGCCCGCACAGCCTGCCCAATTCCCTGAACCGGGACAACCTGCGTTTAGGGTCATCCATCCCTTTAAGCCGTGCCACATAATCCAGGTAATCATATACCAGCATATTGTGGTACAACGGCGCGGATTCAGGCAGATACCCGATCATGGATTTTATTTTAAGGGTGT
>QKDP01000240.1 GCA_003252055.1 Desulfobacter postgatei
CTGACCCAGAAGGCCAGGCGGATTTCAAGGAACAAGGCAAGGAACAAGAACACCAGGGCAAGGCCCCAATAGGCGTTGTTCAACAAAAGATCCGCCCTTTGGGTAAAAATTTTGGACATATCCCGGACAATGCTTAGATGGATTCCTTCGGGCAGGTCGTCATTAATGGATTCCAGCATCTCTCTGGTGGCAGTCGCCACCCGGGTGGGGGTCTGTTTTCCCACCCGGTAGACAGCAATGGTGACGGCCCGCTTGCCGTTAAATGAGGCCCAGGAATCTGAATCCTCAAACCCTTCAGTGACGGTGGCGATGTCCGACAACACCAGCTGGGAACCGTCTTCCCGGGTGAGAATGGGCAGTTTTGCATATTGCCGGGCATAGTCTTTCCGGGATTTGATGCGCAGCAGGATATCTCCGCCCCCGGACTTGATGGCACCGCCGCCCAGCTCCACCGAAGCCGTGGAGACGGCATCCGCCACATCGGACAGGGTCATGCCGTAGCGCCGCAGGGTATTGGTGGAGATCTCCACCAGAATCTCTCGGTCCCTGACGCCTTCCAGTTCCACCTGGGTAATTTCCGGATCAGACAAAAACCTGTCCCTGATATCATCGGCAAGATCCCGCATAGTGGTTTCCGGGGCATCCCCGTAAAGGGCCAGACGCACCACTTCCCGCTGCCGGGAGGTAATGGAGATCACCGGATCTTCAGCCTCGTCCGGAAAGGTGTCAATCCGGTCCACCTCACTTTTGATCTCCTGCCATAACCGGGTGACGTCAGCCCCGTCCAGGGCTTCTATGGTGATCGACGCACCACCTTCGAAAGCCTCGGAAGTAATTTCATCAATGCCTTCAAGGTCCCGCACCGCCTCTTCCACAGCCAGAATAATGCCGGACTCCACCTCTTCAGGGCTGGCCCCGGGATAGGACACCGAAATACTCACCGAATCCAGGGTGAATTCGGGGAACACCTCCTGCTTGATGTTAGACGCCATGAAAAGACCACCCACAAGGAAAATTGCCATGAGCAGATTAGCCGCCACGGTGTTGCCGGCCATCCAGGCAATGGCTCCTCTTGGACCGTGCCCTGCAGGACCGGAAAAACCAGGATTGTGTTCAGACATTATTGGCGCGCCCCCAAAGCTTGGGTCAAGGCCATGCCCGGCACAGGTGCGGAAAGATCAGAACTGATCACAAGATCACCCGGAGAAAGTCCGGACTGGATGAACACCCGGTCATTTTCAATCCACACGGGTACCACCTTGCGGATCTCCAGGCGCCCGTCATTATATACCCACAAACTGGAATCCTCCCGGATCAGGCTCCGGGGCAGGGAAAATACATTGTCAAAGACCTGGCCCTCAATGAGCGCGTCCACGTGATCATCCAGCAGCATGGCCGGGCGACCTTTGGCCGGCCCGAGACCTAAAGGATCATCCACCCGGATAATAACGCCTGCCATGCGGCTTTGCTCGGTTACCGTCCCAGTGGTCCGCACCACTCGTCCATCCCATTCCCGGCCCGCATAAAGGGAACGGATACGCACAGGGCTCCCGTTGGTTTCATGGACCCGAATCCGGTCCAGGCGGTCCAGGGGCACCTGGACTTCCACCTGGTAGCAGCTCACGTCCACCAGGGTGGCAAGGGCGCCCTGGGCTGCGGTCATGGCACCGGCATCCACCTCTTTGGATCGCACCAGCGCATGAAAGGGGGCAATTATCCGGGTACGTTCCAGGTCCAAGCGGGCGGTTTCAAGATCGCTCTTGGCACTTGCCACGGCAGCCCTGGCCTGTTCAAGCTGGGGTTTTCTCAAAACCAGGCTGGTCTCCTGCACCCCATTGGGCGACATTGCGGCCATGAGCTTGAGCTCTTCCCTTGCAATCTGCTGATGGCCCTTTTCGATTTCAAAATCAGCCTGGGCCTGGGCCAAAGCGCTTTGGGCCTTGTTCACGGCCAGCTCATAGTCCGCCGGATCAATCCGCACCATGATCTGTCCCTTGCGGATTAATCCCCCCTGGACAAATTCCGGGGCCACCTGGATGACCGTGCCGGCCACCTGGGATTTTATCACCACCTCCCGGTCCGGCCGGACCGTACCCATGGCCCGGATCTGTGCCGTGACCCGGTCGGGATTCACTTTCATGATATCCACCACCGGAGCTGTTTTCACAGCAGGTTTACGTTGGAATTTCACTGCTTTTGATTTGTAGTACCAAAAACCGGCAACACCCAGGACAATCAGGCATACAGGCAGAATAATTTTCAAAAGGGTTACACCCAGGGATGTTTGTGACGCAGTCTGGCTCATAAATCACTCGGCTCCGGTATTATTATCTTGTGCCAGGGTCTCTTTGAAAAACGCACCCCGCCGACCTGTTACTTTATAAAGTGCAATCCGTTCTTTGACATAGGTTGCCTGTTCGCTGACCAGCTGGCGCTCCAGGCTTTCCATGGAGGCCCAGGCCGATAGATAGTTCAGGTAACTGCTTTGGCCGTTCAGGTACTGAACCCGGGCGTCCTGCATGGTCACCTTGACGGCTGTCAGTTGCTGCTCTAAAAGTTCAATATAGACTTTCTGACGGTCAATGGCCACCAGGGCATCCTCCACCTCGCAGATGGCATTGGCAACGGTTTTGGCATAGGTATTGAGAGCTTCACGGACCACGGCCCGGGTGCGCTCAATTTGGGCTTTGCGGTCGCCACCATCCAACAGGGGCCCTGCCAGGGCAGCGCCCAGAGTAGCCACCCAGTTTTGAAACAACAGGTCCAGGGTGCCGCTGGAAAATAGCGCCGAGGCAGACAGGGTCAGTTCCGGCAACAGATCGGCCTTGGCAGCTTCCACATCCAGAGCAGCCGCTTCAAGGTGCATCCGGGCGGCCCTGATATCGGCCCGGTTCTCAAGCAGGTCAGCCGGAATGCCGGGCTGGGGCGCCAGAAAGGTTTGGGGAAGGTCGGTGACGGCAACCGCCACAGGCGTCCCCGGCGTCTGACCCAGATACAGGCCCAGGGCATTCACCCGCTGTTTTTCCTCTTTTTCAAGCAACGGCATGGCAGAAAGCACCTGGGCCAGGGCTTCCCGCTGCTGGGACACATCCAGGGCCGTGGCCTTGCCGTTGATAAAGCGCAATTCCTGGAGTTTAAGCGTCAT
>QKDP01000119.1 GCA_003252055.1 Desulfobacter postgatei
CTCATTGCCGACAGCATTGAAGTGACGGCCACGGCCCACCCCTTTGACGGTATTGTCATGGTGCCCAATTGCGATAAAATCGTACCGGGCATGCTTATGGCTGCAGCAAGGCTCAACATTCCTGCCATTTTTGTCAGCGGCGGACCCATGCTGGCAGGACGCCACCCCCATGACCGGTCAAAGAAAATCGACCTGATCACCATTTTCGAGGCCGTGGGTGCAGTTCAAAGCGGCAAAATGACCGAAGAAGAACTTCTGGAAATGGAAAATGCGGCCTGTCCCACCTGCGGGTCCTGTGCAGGTATGTTCACGGCCAATTCCATGAATTGCCTTACCGAAGCCATCGGCATGGGACTGCCCGGCAACGGCACCATTCCCGCGCCCATGTCCAGCCGGCTGCGCCTGGCAAAAGCTGCCGGTATGCAGATCATGTCTTTGGTGGTACACAACATTACCCCGGACAAAATCATGACCAGGCAGGCATTCATGAATGCCTTGGCCGTGGATATGGCATTAGGCTGTTCCACTAATACGGTTCTGCATCTCAAAGCCGTGGCCGCCGAGGCCGGTGTGGACATCCCTCTGGAGTTGATAAATGAAGTGAGCAAAAAAACCCCCCATTTATGCTCCTTAAGCCCCGGCGGAAAGGATCATATTCAAGACCTTGACGCAGCCGGCGGTATCCAGGCCGTGATGAAGGAACTCAGTGACAACAACATGATCGACACAGGTCTTGTGACAGTCACAGGCAAAACCATTAAAGAAAATCTTGAAAAAGTCCAGGTGAAATATCCTGATGTCATCCGGCCGGTAAACGATCCCTATCATAAGGAAGGCGGGCTTGCCGTATTGTTCGGCAACCTTGCTCCCGAAGGTTGTGTGGTTAAGCAGTCTGCGGTTCTGCCTGAAATGATGACCCACCAGGGACCTGCAAGGATTTTTGATTGTGAAGAAGATGCCACCACCGCGATCATGGAGCGGCAGATCAATCCGGGCGATGTCATCGTTATCCGGTACGAGGGGCCGGCCGGGGGGCCGGGTATGCGCGAGATGCTTACCCCCACATCAGCCATTGCAGGCATGGGGCTTGATGACCGGTGCGCCCTGATCACAGACGGCCGTTTTTCCGGTGGCACCAAAGGCGCCAGCATCGGTCATGTATCTCCGGAAGCTGCCCAGGGTGGCCTGATTGGCCTTGTTTTTGAAGGCGATCAGATCCGCATTGATATTCCGAACAAAGCCATTGAACTGCTGGTCCCTGAAGATGAACTGGCCCGGCGGAAAGCAGACTGGAAAAAACCCGAACCCAAAATTAAAAAAGGTTATATGGCCCGTTATGCCAGGATGGTGACATCTGCTGGAAACGGTGCCGTATTTAAATAAAGGAGCGGATCATGAAACTCACAGGGGCGCAAATCCTCATTAAGATGATAAAGGCACAGGGTGTTGACACTATTTTCGGATATCCCGGCGGTGCCACCATTGATATCCATGATGAAATTCTTAGACACGACGACCTGCGCCATATTCTTGTGCGCCACGAACAGGGGGCTGTTCACATGGCCGATGCCTATGCAAGAGTGCATCAAACCACGGGTGTCGCACTTGTAACCTCGGGTCCGGGTGCAACAAATGCCGTAACAGGACTGGCGTCCGCCCATTGCGATTCCATTCCCATCGTGGTTTTTACTGGCCAGGTGCCCACAGGCCTTATCGGCAACGACGCCTTCCAGGAAGTGGACATTGTCGGCATTACCCGCCCCTGCACCAAACACAACTACCTGGTTAAGGATCCAAGCAAGCTTGCCGAAATCATCCAGGAAGCTTTTTTCATTGCCGGGTCCGGCCGACCGGGTCCTGTGCTGGTGGATCTGCCCAAGGATATTGTCCAGGCGCAAATTGAGTTTGAGATGCCCGGACCCATGAAAATGCGCACCTACAAACCCAATTACAAGCCTAATAAAAAGCAGCTGACCAAGGCTGTAAAAATGATCAAAGAGGCCCGCCGTCCCGTGATGTTTGGCGGTGGCGGCGTCATTTCATCCGGGGCAAGCAAGGAATTTACCCGGATTGCAAAATTTGCCAATCTCCCGGTTACGGCATCCCTGATGGGGCTTGGGGCCTTTCCCGGGTCTGATGCCAATTGGCTTGGCATGCTGGGCATGCACGGCACCTACCGGGCCAACATGAGCATTGGCCACAGCGACCTGATTTTTGCGGCCGGTGTCCGGTTTGATGACCGTGTAACCGGTAATCTGGAAAAATTTGCACCTGACGCCAAAATCATTCAGATCGACATTGACCCCACATCCATCCACAAAAACGTTAAAGTTGACTGCCCCATTGTGGGGGACTGCAAAATGGCTTTGACGGATATTGCCAAGCTTATGGAAAAAGAAGCGCCTGAAAATTTTATGAATGACCGGGATGCATGGCTTGGCCGCATCAACGAGTGGAAACAGCTGACACCTTTAAAGTACGACCACTCCTTTGACACCATCAAACCACAATATGTGGTTGAAAAACTGCATGAGATCACCCAAGGCAAAGCCATTGTCACCACGGAAGTGGGGCAAAACCAGATGTGGGCGGCCCAGTATTATCATTTTGAAGAACCCAACCATTTTGTAACATCCGGCGGTCTTGGTGTTATGGGGTTCGGCCTTCCCGCAGCCATAGGGGCCAAGGCAGCGGCGCCTGACAAATTAGTTGTCTGTATTGCAGGTGACGGTTCAATCCAGATGAATTCCCAGGAGCTGATGACGGCTGTCGCTGAAAAACTGGATGTAAAAATCGTCATTTTAAACAACCGTTATCTTGGCATGGTGCGACAGTGGCAGGAATTTTTCTATAATAAAGTATATGCCGACACCAATATGGAGGCCCAGCCCGATTTTGTGAAGCTTGCCGACGCTTACGGGGCAACGGGGTTCAGATGCGATGACCCAGCCAAGGTGACCCAGACCCTTGAAACGGGCTTGAACACCCCCGGCACGGTGATCATGGAATTTGTTGTTGAACGTGAAGAATCGGTCTATCCCATGGTTCCGGCAGGCGGGGCCATCACTGACATGCTTCTGGTTTAAAAAGGATAATTGATATGGAAACCAACAGATATATTTTATCAATTCTTGTGGACAA
>QKDP01000117.1 GCA_003252055.1 Desulfobacter postgatei
CGATGCTTTGGTCCGGCCTTCTGCTTTCCGGGTGACTATTTGTTTTTGTTTCTCCTTTGCCCGGGGATCTTTTTCCACAAACACGGGCTCCATGGCAAAGGGGTCAATGCCGGTATAATACATCAGGGTCGAAAAGGTGGATGGTGTGGGTGTGAATATCTGGACCTGTTCCGGTGTGATGTGAAGCTCGTTTCGGGTAAATTCCTTCAGTTCATTCATCTCCTTCATGGTACAGCCGGGGTGGGCCGCGATCAGGTAATAGGTCAGGTATTGTTTTTTATTCAGTGTGTTGCAGATGCGCTCAAACCGCTGCTTGAACCTAACAAGGCTGTCCGTTCCCGGTTTGCCCATGAGCGCCAGCACACCGGGCGCACAATGTTCCGGTGCCAGCTTCATCTGGCCGGAGACATGGGCGGCTATTACCTGTTTTAAGTATGCCTGGCCCTTTTGTTTGTCCAGGAGGATCAGATCATGGCGGATGCCTGAGTTGAGAAATACCTTTTTAACACCGGCCAGGCGGCTGATTTCATTGAGCAGATCCATCTGGGGCCCGTGATCCGGTGAAAGGGATGGGCAGGGGGTTGGGAACAGGCAGCGCCGGTGGGTACAGGCCCCTTGTTTCAATTTTTTTTCGCACTCAAACCCGTACATGTTGGCGGTGGGGCCCCCCAGATCAAAAATATAGCCTTTAAAATCCTTGTCCCGGGTCATTTTTTTTGCCTCGGCAATGATGGAATCTTTGCTTCGCCACCGTACGGTACGGCCCTGGTGGACGGTGATGGCACAAAAATTACACTCCCCGTAGCAGCCATAATGGGTGGGAATGGAAAACCGGATGGTGTCCATGGCCCGGACATGGCCAAAAGCCCGGTAATAGGGATGAACATCCCGCTGAAACGCCAGATCGTGGATTTGGTCCATCTCTCTGGTGGTACTGAAAGGTGCCGGCGGATTCAGGACAAGAAACCGGTCTGCATGGGCCTGGCTTAAAGGGCTGGCAAGCATGGGGTCTGTATTCTCGTAAAAGGTTTTAAAGCTTTGGATATAAAGGCCCTTGTCCTTGATGACCGCTTCATAGGCGGGCAGCACTATGCCCTTGGGTGTTTTAGCGATATATCCCAGACCCCGAATCTGTGTGACAGGATCTTGTGTGTCTTCCGGCATTGTTGCCGGCCGGTTGTCCGTTTTCAGCCTGGTATCCGTTTTTAGCCTTTGATCTAAGGCCCGGGCCAGTTCCACGATACCGGCATGGGCCATGCCGAACAAAAGGTAGTCGGCCTTGGCATCAAACAGGATGGATCGCCGTATTTTATTGGACCAGAAATCATAGTGGGCAATGCGCCGAAGGCTTGCTTCAATGCCGCCCAGCACAATGGGTGCGGTTGGTTTAAAAAAGCGCCGCACAAGGTTGGTGTATACAATGACCGCCCGGTCAGGCCTCCGGGTATTTTCCCCGCCGGGCGTGTAGTCATCTTGTTTGCGCCGCTTTTTTGAAGCCGTGTAATTGGCCACCATGGAATCCACGGCCCCGCCGGTGATGCCCCAGAAGAGCCGGGGTTCACCCAGACGGGAAATGTCCCGGTCGCTGTCCGTGTCCGGCTGGGCAATGATGCCCACGGTAAATCCGTTTGATTCCAGGACCCGGCCGATCAGGCTGACCCCCATGAACGGCGAGTCAATGTATGTATCGCCGGTGACAAGAATCACATCAAGCCGGTCAATGCCCCGGGCCTCAAGTTCTTTTCGGGTGGTGGGTAAAAACATGGGTCACTGTTTTGGGGCAGGGCCTGGTGCCTGCTCTACCCGGGCCATGGAGAAGATAATCCCCACCAGACTGAGCAGGGCGAAAATCATAAAGGCCGTGTGCATGGTTTTAAGAAATCCCGGGGCCGTGGCAATGCTGACTTTAGCATCACCCATGAACATACTCAACAGCAGGGTGGTAATGGTCATGGCAGTGAGCATGCCGATGCTGCGCATGGTAGCCACAAGACTGGAGGCAATGCCGTAATGTCTTGCCCCCACAGATCCCATGACCGTGGTCATGTTGGGTGTGGAAAATGCAGCAAATCCAAAACCCATGATAACCAGCACCACCAGCACCTGCCAGGTTCGGGCATCCTGCCCGAGAAAGGCTGCGAACCCAAGCCCTGCCGCGCAGACGGCCATGCCGGCCGTGGATAATTTGGCCGGTGATATCTTGTCTGAAAGCGTGCCTGACAACGGTGAAAGTACCGCCTGAATCACCGGTTGGACAACGAGTACAAAACCTGCGGTCTGGGCAGACATGCCTTTGACCACCTGCAGGTATAAAGAGAAAAAAAATGTGAGCCCGAATGAGGCTGCATAGTTAATCCATGTGGCAATGTTGCTGAAGGCGAAGACCCGGTTTCCCAACAGCAGGCGGATATCCAGAATGGGAGAGGGGTACCAGTATTCAAAAACTACAAAAAGAGCCATAGACACCACGCCTACCACCATCAGGACCGGTGCCCAGGTATCGCTTTCAAGGTGGGACACCCCCACGATCAGGCAGGAGAGCGCTACCATATAAATGAGGCTGCCCACCCGGTCAAAGGATTCCCCTTCAGCGCCTTTCCACTCCCCTTTAAGCTGAGTCAGGGTCAGAATCAGGGCTACCAGGGCAAGGGGGACAGAAACAAAAAAGATCCACTGCCACCCCATCCATGCGATCATGAGCCCGGCCAGGGAGGGACCGGTAGACAGTCCCAGGTAAACACAGGCCACAATAATCCCCATGGCTTTGCCGAGTTTTTCCTTGGGCACCACAGAAGAGAGAATGGCCACGGAAGAGGAGACCGTACACGACACGCCAATGCCCTGCAAAAACCGGATGGCAATGAAAATGGCGATGGACGGGGAAAAGGGCAGCAGGATCGTGGCAAGGGTAAATAAGGCCACACCCGACACAAATATTTTTTTCCTTCCAGAGATGTCGGCCAACCGGCCGACGGGAAGAAGAAACAGGGTGATGGCCAGCATATAAACCATTTCCACCAGGGCCAGAGAAACGGCACTGGCACCATAAAACCGGCCAATGGTGGGAAGGGCCACACCAACGGCAGACATCATGAATGGGGCCAGAAACTGGACCGAAGAGACAATAAA
>QKDP01000219.1 GCA_003252055.1 Desulfobacter postgatei
TTCTATTGATTAAAAGGGAAGACCATGAAAAAGCTTATCAAACCCGTATTTTTTATTACCATAGGTATTCTCATCGCTTTCCCGGTATTCAGCCTGACGTATTACACAATGGCCAGGACATCAACACCTGGATTTTGTGTGTCGTGCCATGAAATCAGACCCGCTTATAATGCATGGAAAACCTCCACCCACGTCAACAATGCTCAAGGCTTTACAGCAGACTGCATGGACTGTCACCTGCCTGCGCCTCAAGATACGCTAAACTTTTTTTATACGAAAACGGCGCACGGTATTAAAGACGTATTTGTCCATTTTGTTTACGGAACGTATGATCGGGATGAAAACCGGGAACATGCTTATGAAACATTTAAAAATGCGCAGTGCCAGAAATGTCATCGTAATCTTCTGCATATCCCGGACAAACGAGGTGCCATGCTGGCTCACAGGACTGTTCTATACCCGAGAAAAGGATACGAAAGAAAATGTGTAGACTGCCACAGGAATCTGGTCCATGTAGATAGCGACGTTTACAGATATAAGCAGAACCAGCCGCCGTATAAAGGGTTGGGCATTTAAACCAATACAATGATGTAATGACTTCAAATATAAATACAGGGGGAAACCATGAAAAAAAATGTACTTGTCTTATTAATGGCGGTATTTTTTATTGGGATGTCAGCATCCCCCGCTCTCTGTGCAGATGTTCAAACCAACATGCCCAAATCCAAAGAATTCAGAATAGAGAGATCCATGTCGCCCCAAGCCATAGCATGTATCGAATGCCATAAAAAACAGCATCCGGGTATATTTTCTGACTGGGCATCCAGCCGTCACGCCAGTGCAAATATTACCTGTTATGACTGCCATGCTGCAGAATCGCATGATCCCGATGTCAGCCAGTCTCACTTTAAAGAATATGAAGCCAATGATACGAAGTATGGACAGAAAAAGTACATGGTTCCCGTTTCTGCCGTAGTGACGCCGAAAGACTGCTCAAGGTGTCATCCGGATGAAGCCATACAGTATGGCAAAAGCAAGCATGCCAATACGCTTGAAATTATCTGGAAAATAGATCCCTGGCTCAATAAAGGGATGAACAGCGATTTCGAACGGGTAAACGGCTGCTACCATTGTCACGGCACTATTTTAGAGATGACCGATAACAATCTTGATCCGGCGACTTGGCCGAATGTCGGCGTCGGCAGAATTAACATGGACGGCAGCAAAGGAAGTTGCACGAGCTGCCATACAAGACATCGCTTTTCCGTGATGGAAGCAAGAAAACCACAAGCTTGTGGTCAGTGCCATCTGGGGCCAGACCATCCTCAGATTGAAATATACACAGAATCCAAACATGGCGATATCTATGATGCTTTTGGTGATGACTACAATTGGACTGCGGCCCCGGGTACGTGGACACCCGGCGTGGATTTCAGGGGACCCACTTGTGCATCATGTCACATGTCAGGTGCTGGCAGTGTTATGACCTCTCACGATGTCACTGAAAGATTATCATGGGAATTACAGGCCCCATTGACCATCAGGCCTGAAGATTTCAAGCCGCTTCCCGCCCAGACCAACTGGAAAGAAGAACGGATAAAAATGCAGGAAGTGTGCATGCAGTGTCATGGCAGACATTGGACCGAATCGCATTATAGTCAGATGGACCAAACCGTTCAGGAATATAACGAAGTCTATTTTAACCCGGCCAAAGTAAAACTGGATGAACTTTATGAAAAAGGCTTACTGGACAAAACTCGTTTCTTTGACGAACCCCTTGAAGTTGAATACTATGAACTCTGGCATCATGAAGGCCGCAGAGCAAGAATGGGGGCTGCAATGATGGCCCCGGACTATTCATGGTGGCACGGGTTCTATGAATGTAAAAAACGGTACAATGCGTTCATGGAAGAAGCCAACCACCTTATCGAAACAGGCGAAAAATCCTACAAGGCCCTAGATTATCCCAATGCCACCGGAAATACGGCAAAACCACCGGAAATTTTTAAATAACAGCCATGGGCTGACCTGGCCTATCAACACCCAGACGCAACCCACAACAAAACATGAAAGTAATTTAGCAACTTATTGGAACTTTCATATAAATATTTAACACAGAAAAACATAAATGCAGCCGTTCAAGATTTTGAGCGGCTGCATTTTCTATTGATTGAAAAGGATTTTATACTACTTTTTCATATTTATCCATTTTCACCTCTTCATCAGTTTCCGGCCATCATGGCGGCAACGTCTTCGTCTGGATCACCGGTTTGTTTAATATCAAATTTTTCCACAAGTACATTCAAAACGGCGGGGGAAATAAATGCAGGAAGTGTTGGGCCAAGCCTGATGCCCTTTATACCGAGAGACAGCAGGGCCAGAAGAACGGCTGCCGCTTTCTGTTCATACCAGCCGATGTCAAAGGACAGCGGCAGATCATTGATATGCTCCAGACCGAAGGCATCCCGAAGTTTCATGGCAATAACCGCAAGCGAATAGGAATCGTTGCATTGGCCTGCATCCAGCACTCTTGGAATCCCGCCGATATCACCCAGATCAAGTTTATTGTATCTGTATTTTGCGCATCCTGCGGTCAGAATTACGGCGTCTTTAGGCAGTTTTTGTGCAACTTCAGTAAAATAGGATCTGTTTTTCATTCTGCCGTCACACCCGGCCATAACAACAAAACGTTTAATAGCGCCGGATTTAACCGCTTCAATCACCTTGTCGGCAAGGGCAAGGACCTGATTATGGCCAAATCCCCCGACAATCTTGCCGGTTTCAATTTCTTCAGGCGGTTTGCATTGTTTGGCCTTTTCAATTACAGCTGAAAAGTCTTTTGCAGCACCATCTTTTCTGTCAGGAATATGGACTGCCTCAGGGTAACCGACAGCACCTGTAGTAAATAAGCGGTCGGCATAAGAGTTATTTTTCTTGATGGGTATTACACAGTTGGTGGTCATCAGGATTGCACCGTTAAAGGTCTCAAAATCCTGATTCTGATGCCACCATGAACTGCCGTAGTTGCCTTTCAGGTGACCGAATTTTTTCAGTTTTGGATAATAGTTGGCCGGAAGCATTTCACTGTGAGTATAGATGTCGATTCCCTTGCCTTCAGTTTGAATCAGCAGTTCGTGGAGGTCTCTGAGATCATGACCGCTGACAAGAATCCCGGGATTGGTTCCGACACCAAGATTCACTTCTGATATTTCCGGATGACCATATGTGGTGGTGTTTGCTTCATCCAAAAGCGCCATGGTGGCAACGGCGTTTTCCCCTGTTTTCATCACCATGGCGACCATATCGTCAACAGAAAGATCTTCTGTGACAGACGCCATGCTTTGGATCAGTTGATCATAGACTTCTTTATTCTCAAAGCCGAGCATGGCTGCATGGTGGGCATATGCGCTGATTCCTTTACAGCCGAAAACCACTGTTTCCCTCAAAGACCGGACATCTTCGTTCTCTGTGGCAAGGATTCCTACGGTCTTGGCCTTTTCCTTGAATTGAGATTCATCATCGTTGGTGTAAAGGGCTGCATCATGTAGGGTTTCCGGAAGCTTGTCTCCAAAGGCGGCCTTAAAATCCGTTTTAAAGGACTGGAGTTGCTTGACACAGCCAATAAGAGCGGTGTCATCAAAGTTGGCATTGGTAATGGTTGTAAACAGGGCATGGGTGACAATCCGGCCTGCTTCTTCAACACGGTCAATCCCCAACTCTTTCCCTTTTTTCGCCAGGACACAAATCCCTTTGCAATGGAAAATGATCAGATCCTGAAGATTGGCTGTGGCCTCTTCTTTTCCGCATACGCCTCGAACCGTGCAGCCGGTTCCCTTGGCAGTTTCCTGACATTGAAAACAAAACATTGTAAATCCTCCTTTTTGTGCATTGCCTGTTTAATTATTCTTGCATCGTGGATACACCATATGACGAAAAGAGAACAAAAAACCTTGATCTGAATCAAGTCATCGAAAAATAGATCAGGATTCCTGTCAGATAAGTCATTATGCCCCCCAAAAGATTTTAAATCCAGATAAAGGTCGATTCAGTCTCTTTTTCCCATATCACGACAGAATCTCTCCCTGGGAGGAGATGACAGTCTCTTCAAGGGGAATATCAATACCGGCTTTGTCCAGGGCCTTTTGTATGATCATGGGCAGACCCGAGCAGCAGGGAACCTCCATGGTCACACAGGTAATGGAATTTATACCGGAGCCATGGAAAATCTGGGCCAGCTTTTCAATCGTCCCCTGGGCATCGTCAAACTTGGGACAGCCGATCATCACGGCCCTGCCGTCCAGAAAATCCTTGTGAAAAGAAGGGTAGGCCACAGGCACGCAGTCTGCGGCAATTATAAGGTCTGCACCCTTGAGAAAGGGAGCGCCCGCAGGTACAAGACGAATCTGGACAGGCCAGTGCCCAAGACAGGAGGGGCCGCCGGATGCAGGTTTGCCCTTTTTTCCGGACAGGCCCTGGGCTGCCATGGGAAAACTTTTCACTGCGGCAGAAGGACATGTGTAGCCTTCAGGTTTTTTTGCCGATCTCTGCTGCTTGAGCATCTCGTGGACCGCCTTTTCGTCAAACTCGTCCGCCTCCCGCTCCACCATTCGAAGCGCCCCCTGGGGGCAGTCCCCAAGACAGGCACCTAAGCCGTCGCAGTATTTGTCGGCAAGGACCCTGGCCTTACCGTCCACAATCCTGATGGCCCCTTCGGCGCATGCAGGAACGCAATTACCGCAGCCGTCACATTTTTCATCATTGATTTCGATAATTTTACGGATCACTTTCATTTTATATCTCCTTGCCTGAAGGGCCCGTCCGGTCCCGGTCAGAAAATGGCGGTCTTCAAAAAATTTTTGGCGTCCGCCCCATGTTTTTTCCTGCAGTCTGCTTTTAGGTTTGGGTAAAAGACAATAGGCCTTTACTTCTGACCTGAACCTACTATAGACTTTTAGAAAAAACTTTGATCTGGATCAAGACAACAAATTTTTTTGGGGTTTCAGGTAAATTTCCGCGAAAACAAGAGGGAGTGTTATCATTAATATTCTAAAATCCATACCGCTTTTTTCAGGACTGGACCAGGACCAGCTGGACCGGCTTTCGATTCTAATCCGGGAACTTTTCTTTTCCAAAGGGGAAATCATCTTTCAGGAGGGGGAAAAGAGCAACGGATTCTATATTGTTGCCAAAGGAAAAATTAAGGTTTTCAAGCTCTCTTTTGAAGGAAAGGAGCAGATCCTTCACATCTATGGTCCCGGCAAAATTTTCGGGGAAGTCCCGGTTTTTGAGGGCAAGAATTTTCCGGCAGGCGCCATGGCCTTGGAAAATGCCACCATTCTTTTTATTCCCAGACAGGCTTTTGTGGACTTGATCACCGACTCCCCGGCCCTGGCTATGGGCATGCTGGCGGACCTGTCCAGGCGACTGAGGGCCTTTACCGTCCAGATTGAAGACCTAAGCCTCAAGGAAGTGCCGGCCAGAATTTCCGGCTACCTGCTGACCCTGGCCCGGGAGTCAAAAAACTCAAAAGGAACGATCCCGGACAGGGTCACCCTGCCCATCTCCAAGGCTCAGCTGGCAAACCTGATCGGCACCACCCCGGAGACCATCTCCAGAGTCCTGAAAAAAATGACAGATGCCGGCCTGATTCAGGTGGAAACAAAGAATATCCTGATTCAAGATCTTGAGGGGCTGTCAGAACTCTCTGATATCGGAAAACTCTGAAATCCCGCTGAAATCAAGCAATGTTAAATTTGAAGTGGGGCTATCCATTTCGTTGGCCTTGTGGTATTAGCTGGTTATGAGCCAGCTTCAACCATATCCCATAGGTGATGTGGATTACCCGAGGACCATGCAGGATGATTGTTTGAAGGACACGAGGTTCCTTCTTTTCCCCTTTGCAGTTTGAATCGCTTCAAGGGCATATATTGTTATAAATTAATGCGCGGCCGGGGACGTGTAAATGCGGGAACCACTGTATTTTAAGATCCAATAAACACCATGGGTCCCGCAGAAGTTCTGTTTTGATCACAGACTTTTGCTATCTTTTCACTGCTGAAATGCAAAGTCCCCCTCATTGTTAAAGGATGCTGCCGGTGTTAAATTTAAATCGTGTTCAGGCACTAAATAAATAAACAATTATGCTGGTTAAAAAAAGGAAAACGTCAACATGAAAACCTTATTCGATCCTGTTTCAATAGGAAGCTACAAGCTAAAGAATAGAATTGTACTGGCACCCATGACTCGGGGACGTGCCGGGTCTGAGCGCATACCCAATGATCTGATGGCCGAATATTACTTTCAGCGGGCATCGGCCGGGTTGCTGATCACCGAAGCAACTGTAGTTTCAAAACAAGGGATTGGCTGGATTGATTCTCCGGGAATATACAACAGCGCAATGGTAGAGGGATGGCAGAAGGTCACCAGGAAATTAGAACCCACAGGGACTCCGATCTTCTTGCAGCTCTGGCACTGCGGCAGGGCCTCCCACAGTGATTTTCACAATGGTAATCTACCGGTTTCGGCATCGGCTGTCAGGCTCGAAGGAGACGGCATTCACACCCCTTTTGGAAAAAAAGAGTACGAAACACCCCGTCCCCTGACCATTGATGAAATTAAAGTCACCGTAGATGATTTTCGGAAAGCCGCTGTGAATGCAAAAAAGGCTGGTTTTTCCGGCGTAGAAGTGCATGCGGCCAACGGATACCTGATCAATCAGTTCCTTGATTCAAAAACAAACCTGAGAAACGATGAATACGGCGGAAGCCTTGAAAATAAATACCGATTTCTAAAAGAAGTGCTGGATGCCACCATGAAAACCTGGTCTCCAAAACAGGTCGGTGTCCGGATATCTCCCAATGGTATTTTTAACGATATGGGCAGCAGTGATTACAAAGAAACCTTCCTGTATGTCGCAGAAGAATTGAATAAATTGAACTTGGGTTATCTGCATATCATGGATGGCCTTGCTTTTGGTTTTCATGAAAAGGGCGATCCAATGACCTTGTCCGATTTCAGGAAGATATACAAGGGTGTCATTATGGGCAATTGCGGATACACAAAAGAATCGGCGCAAGACCGGGTCGCACGTGGAGATGCGGACCTGGTCGCTTTTGGAAGGCCTTATATTACCAATCCGGATTTGCCGGAACGGTTAAAGAACGGCTGGCCCCTGAATCCTTCAGAAGATATGTCCTTATGGTACACACCGGGACCTGAAGGGTACACGGATTATCAGCCCTATAACCACTAGAAACCATCTCAAAATAATATTTTGAGATAATTTCTATTAACAATGGAGATGCCTTATGAAACCCAAACAACTTTTGATTGCTGTCTTGATTCTACTTTTTTCCGGCACTGCGGCGTTTGCGCAAACCTGGGAACCAGATAAAGACCATACTGAAATAAGATTTGAAATTAAACATGTTCTGACCACGGTATCCGGATACTTCCGGGACTATGATGCGGATATATCATTTGATCCCCAGCACCCTGAAAATGCACAATTTAATTTTACCGTGAAAGTGAAAAGTGTAGATACCCATATTGAAAAGCGGGATGCACATCTTGCGACCAACGAATTTTTTGATGCAGTTACCTATCCTGAAATGACATTTGTTTCTAAACGAATTTCAAAGATTGCCAATGGGCGTTATGCCCTGGAAGGCATCTTGACTATTAAGGATGTGTCAAAAAATATAAAAACGCAATTTCAATATTTTGAACCCAGGCCCCATCCATTTGCAAAAGGGAAAATGGTCAGCGGCTTTGCCACTGAATTTTCCCTGAACCGGCTGGATTATCATGTCGGGGACGGGAAATATGTAAAGATGGGTATTGTGGGAGAGAATGTGCATGTCACTATTACCATAGAGGCATTGGCCGATATAGAGTAGAAGCCATCTTCTAACCATGCAGACCTGCAGCGGGCAGTTCACTTTAAAAAACGCTGCAGGTCATTGTTCTTAAAGTGGAAGTACATAAAAATGAAAGGAACGCTCATGCCCGATTTTGCAGACATAAAAGACCGTGCAGCAGGCGCGATCATGGGCGCATTTATAGGAGATGCCCTGGGCCTTGGACCGCACTGGTATTATGACCTTGACCAGCTTCATAAAGATTATGGCACCTGGATTGACGGGTATACGGATCCCATGCCCGGCCGATACCATGACGGCCTGAAAGCCGGTCAATTGTCCCAGGCCGGATTTATTCTGGCGATGATGGTGCGTTCTCTGATTGATCGTGAGGAATATGATGAAGCGGACTTTTGCCGGCGCCTGGATCAGGAGTTGTTTCCTTTACTGGATGGTACGCCTGTTAAAGGGCCGGGCAACTATACCAGCCAGTCCATACGGGATGCATGGCGTAAAAGGGTTGAGCAGAACCTGCCCTGGGGACAGACAGGCGGGCATGCAGATACCACCGAAGCCATTGAGCGAACCCTTGCCATTGCCGTGCGATATGCCCTTGAACCGGGCAGGATGGCCGCAGCCATTGCCGAGAACACCGTTTTGACACAGGTAGATGATACCGTGGTTTCCATGACTGTGGCTTTTGGCGCTGTGTTGGGACAGCTGGTCCAGGGGAACCGGCTGGATTCCGGGATATCGGACAAATTGATGTCACTTGTAAAAACCGGCGAACTGCCGTTCCATGCAATTACTCGGCAAAATCTGCAACCGCCGCAACCCGGAGACCCGGATCCGCCGCGTGTTGGCCGTTTTGCCTCTCCGGATGCATTGCTGTCCCCTTCCTACATGGCTGCGGCAGCGTTTGACCCGGATATCCGGATTGAACCGGCCTGGAAGGTATCCATTGTTTATGGCTTACCCTGTGCCATATATCACCAGTTGCCTGCTGCATACTACCTGGCAGCCAGGTTCTACAATGACTTTCAGTCTGCCGTGCTCCATGCGGTGAACGGCGGTGGGCAAAATCAAGTCAGAGCCATACTCACAGGCACCCTGGCTGGTGCCCAGACAGGTTTAAGCGGGATACCGAAACGATTTTTTGACGGGCTTGAAAATGCAGATGAACTGCTTGGACTGGCCCGGAAACTGGCAGCTCAGGCTGTTCCCAACTAAATATTATAAATATTGAAAATCAAGCAAAAGCGTATTTTTCGGGGGGGGGTAGGGCAGGGGGGCGGGCGTCTGAATGCAAATATAAGGCTATGGACCATACATAGCCTTATATTAGCCATGGCAGCGCCGAACAACAACTGCAGATGTCGGGTGTGGCCCAGGTGCTTTGAGTGAAGCGATTATCGATAAGTGTAATCCGAAAATAGTCTCTTGCATTCGCTTTATACATCTGGGACTACGCGGGAATAGACGCTTGATCCTCTTTTCATGTTTTGCTATACTTTCTGGAAAAAAGCAATTTCCTATCTACTCTACCAGGGGAGGAAATCAATATGGATTTTTCGATCCCGGCTGAATTCACTACGGCTACCGAAAAATTTGATTCGTTTATCAAAAAGGATATCATACCGCATCTGCCCATTTGGAGTCATCAAGAGGAATTACCCCGAACATTTTTCCACAATATGGGAAGGCAGGGCTGGTTTGGTCTAACGTTTGAAAACGGCTGCCTCAAGCGGGAATCTGCCCTTAAAGAGTCGCTAATTACCGAAAAATTGGCCCGGATATCGCCGGGTTCCGCCATTGCGGCCCTTGCGCACGTTGATTTAGGTCTGATCTGCCTGTTTCTGTTCGGTTCTCCAGCTCACCAGCACAAGCTTGGGAAAGCAGCTGTTGAAGGCAAAACAGTGATGTGCCTGGGAAACACTGAAAATATCGCCGGCAGCGATGTTGCCGGTATCGGTATGCAGGCCACAAAGACGGAAGGCGGGTGGCTCCTCAACGGGACCAAAGCTTACGTCACCAATGGCTGGGTGGCCGATTGGGGAGTTATTACAGCAGTTTCAGATCCAGATGCCGACAGAAAAAGGCGGTTGTCCATGTATCTGGTCGATTTAAATGATACCGCCATCCGGCGGAAAAAATTGAATAAACAGGTTTGGATACCGTCGGATCTGACACGCCTGACTTTCAGCGACGTTTTTGTGCCGGATGATCACCTTCTGGGAAAGCGCGGTCGCGGCCTGCACCAGATCCTTGAAATCTTTACCAACAGCCGGGTACCTATCGCCGCCCTCACCCTCGGAACGGCCGCTGGAGCGTTTGATTTGGCGGTTGAGCACATGCAGAAGCGTAAAATCTTCGGCAAACACATAATGGATTTTCAGGCAAAAGCTTTTGAAACTTCTGATTTTTATGCCAAATTGGAATCAGCGCGCCTGATGCTCCACAAAGCTTGCTGGCTGGTAGATCAGGGCGAAGATTTTCGACAGGCAAGTTCCCTCGCCAAATACCTGAGTGTCGAGGTCGCCCGGGAGGTCACTCTATGGGCGGCCGATATTTTTGGGGCTGCGTCGGTTATCCGCGAGCATCCGATCCATAAATATCCCATGGATGTCTGGGGGGCGTCCCTGGGAGAAGGCACCCAGGATGTACAAAAATTGATTATATTCCGGCAGATTATGAAAGGTTAAGACCAACCCTTTCTTTATTCTCCATAATGTCTGATAATATAAGAGATAAACTTCTGGAGAAAAATAGACAGATAAGAAAGATATCCATTCGATATTTAAATAATAGCATTGATATTGATATGTCAAGAAATATTTAATTATTATAATAAAATTCAGTAAATAAGGATTATCCAGTTCGGGGAAACTTGACCTCACCACTCAAAAATCGCTATTCACGATTATTTCAATTAATAAATATTTAAAAACCGTTATTTCTGTTTATTTCTCTTTAATAAACTTTATTTTTCTTTAACACTTTGAAAATTAACAAAAATAAATGAAAATTAAGATTATTATATGAGGGTAGGGGGGCAGGACATGCAAAGTAGGCCCACTTTTTCAAAGGGGTCTACTTTGCGTCCTGCCTTATTCGCTCTGCTCAACGGAAACTTATTCACTCTGTTCAACGTAACAAGCTAAAATTCTTAAAAAACATTTGCGTATCAACATAAGACCGATCATAATAGGTTACCCCATGAGAAGCCTTTTGTTGCCATTCTTTAGTGTCTGAGGAGTGGCTTCTATGCTTGTATTTTTAACCGCCACCTCTTGTGCTAAAAAATTTTTATTGAAGTCCACGATTATAAAATTTTTTGGTCGGTTTTTTTTGAAGGATTTTTTAGAAACAAGCATCGCTTGCTGTTTAAAAACCTATGTATGGATTGTGATGAGTGAAAAAATTAGTCTTGGGTGAAATTTTTGTAACTCCATAACAAGTCGTCATAAATATTAATTTTTATTTACACCAAATTATTTAGTTCTATTGAACCAGCTTATTTATAGGTGTTTGGGACCGATGATACCTTGGCATAAAATCATAATAACTTGAATTATTACTATTTGGTATGAATTCTGCTGTATGGGGTATTACATGGCTTTAATGCTTTTCAGTGTGTTGATTTAACAATATTTTTATTGAGACGTTGCATATTTTCTACGATGGAATCTGAAATCACTAAACTTTTGGAGGTTCTTTATGTCGTTTTAAAAATTATTGAAACGTCAGTTGATAACGTCAGTTGATGAAGAATCCCCGGATCTCAGCCATGATGTCAGGGATAGATTTGTAGATATCCAATTAAAGTTTGATAGTGTTGCTAATTTGTTCAATTATCAACAATTTAATGGTCGGGATTATTCAAGAGCCGTGAATATAGTAAAGAATCGTG